>JALYMN010000248.1 GCA_030773675.1 Actinomycetota bacterium | reverse complement strand
GTCCGCGGCCGCGGCGACGTCGGCGGCACGGGCCGGGTCGGCCGAGACGCTGGGCACGCGGACCAGCGCCTCGAGGTCCTGCCGGGCGCGGGGGAGCTCGCGGGCGAGGGCGGCGCGGAGGTCGGTCACCCGGTCGATCCTGGCACCGGCACGGCCAGGCCCTCGACCACCTCGGCGCTGGGCAGCGTCGCGAGCAGCCGGCCGGGCACGACGAGCTTGCTGCGCCGCACCCCCGAGCCGACCACGACGCGCGGCGCCTGCACGACCCGGGCGTCGACGAGCACCGGCCAGCCTCCCGGCAGGCCGAAGGGCGTGATCCCGCCGTGCTCCATGCCGGTCTCCTGCACGGCCTGCTCGTGCGGGGTGAACGAGGCCTTGCGCACGTCGAGCCGCCGGCGCACGACGCCGTTGACGTCGGCCCGCGTGGTGGCGAGGACGACGAGCGCTGCGGTGCGGGTCGAGTCGCCCCGGCGGCCGGTCACGACGACGCAGTTCGCCGACTCGGCCGGCGCGACGGCGTACCGGGCGCAGAAGGCGGCGGTGTCGGCCAGGTCGGGGTCGATCGGCGCGACCTGCAGGTCGTCGCCGTACGCGGCGGCGACCGCGGTGACCGCCGGGGCGAGCAGGTCGGGCCGGGCAAGGGCCGGCTCGGTGACCAGCGTGCCGGGGCCGGTCACAGGATGCCCGCGAAGCGCTCGACGTCCTCGGCCCGGCCGGCCACGATGAGCAGATCGCCGGCCTGCACGACCGTGTCGGCGGTGGCGTAGGTGAAGTCCTCGCCCGGGCGCTTGATCGAGACGACCGTCACGCGGTGACGGCGCCGGACCTCGGTCTGCCCGAGCGGCCGCCCGACGAGGTCGGCGGGCGCGCGGGTCTCGCCGAGCGCGAAGCCGCCCTCGACCGCCATGTAGTCGATCATCCGGCCGGTGACCTGGTGCGCGACCCGCTGGCCCATCTCGAACTCCGGGTAGACGACGTGGTGCGCCCCGATGCGTTGGAGGATCTTGCCGTGCGGGCGCGACAGCGCCTTGGCCCACACGTCGGGGACGCCGAGGTCGAGCAGCGCCGTGACGGTGAGGATGCTCGCCTCGAGCCCGCGCCCGATGGCCACGACCGCGCGGGGGAACTCGCCCGCGCCGAGCTGCTGCAGGACGCCCTCGTCGGTCGCGTCGGCGTGGACGACGTGGGTGAGCTCCTCGGCCCAGTCCTGCACGCGCTCGGCCCTGTTCTCGACCGCGAGCACCTCGTGGCCCATCTGCACCAGCGACTGCGCGACCGAGCTGCCGAAGCGGCCGAGACCGACGACGAGGACGGCCTCGTCGGAGGGGCCTCTGAACGACCTCGACGACCGGGAGGACCTAGCCAAGCAGGACACGCTCCTCGGGCAGGCGGTAGCGCACGCGCGCCTCGCGCGCGAGCAGGACGGAGGCGACGGCGAGCGGGCCCAGCCGGCCGACGTACATGAGCACGACCAGCAGGACCTGCGCGGAGGGCGGCAGCGAGCCGGTGACGCCGACCGACAGCCCGACGGTGGCCAGCGCGCTGGTCACCTCGAACAGGGCGGCGCCGAGCTCGAGGTCGGCCAGCAGGGTCATCGCGGCCGTGCTGACGACGACGGCCAGCACGGCCAGCAGCGCGATGCTGAAGGCCTGCCGCACGGTGCCGGCGGGCGCTCGCCGCCCGAGTGCGGTGACGTCGACGTCGCCCCGGGCCTCGGCGAGCAGCACCGCCCCGAGGAGCAGGCAGGTCGCCACCCCGACTCCGCCGGCGGTGCTGGCGGCACCGCCGCCGATGAACATGAGCACGTCGGTGAGCAGCAGCGTCGCCGGGTGCGCCTCGGCGTAGTCCAGGCTCTGGAAGCCGGCGGTGCGCGGGTTGACCGACTGGAACAGCGCCACGGCGAGCTTGTCGCCGACGGCGAGGTCGCCGAGGGTGCCGGCGTTGCGCCACTCCAGCGCCGCGACGCCGAGGGTGCCGCCGACGACCAGCACCGCCGTGCCGAGCAGCGTCAGCCGGCTGTGCAGGCTCCAGGAGCGCGGGCGGCGCCACTCGCGCGCGACCTCGAACAGCACGGGGAAGCCGAGGCTCGCCACGACGATGGCGACCATGAGCGGCACGGTCAGCCACTCGTCGAGCGCGCGGGAGGCGAAGGAGTCGGAGAACAGCGCGAAGCCGGCGTGGTTGAACGCCATGACGCTGTGGAAGACGCCGCGCCACGCCGCCGTGCCGGCGCTGTCGCCGAGGACGGCGAAGCGCGCCGCCAGGGCGAGCGCCACGGCCGCCTCGACCGCGAGGGCCAGGACGACGACGCGGCGCACGAGGGTCTGCACGCCGCCGAGCTCGGGCAGCCCCGCCTCCGTCTGGGCGAGCAGCCGGCTGCGCAACCCGAGCCGCCGGAACAGCAGCAGCGTCACGACCGAGGTCGCCGTCATGATCCCCAGCCCGCCGAGCTGCACGAGCACCAGGACGACGGCCTGGCCCGAGCCCGACCAGTGGCTGCCGGTGTCGACGACGGCGAGCCCGGTGACGCAGACCGCGCTCGTCGCCGTGAACAGCGCCTGCAGGAACGTGGCCCCGCCGGCCGCCGCCGAGGACGACGGCAGCATGAGAAGGCCGGTGCCCACGGCGATCGTGACCGCGAAGGCCCCCGCCACCAGCTGGACCGGGTCGACCCGCCGCGCGGCGCGCGGACGGACGGAGCCCGGTCCGGGTCCGGGTCCGTCCTCGGGCCGGGACTGGAGCACCCGGTCATGCTGGCGCAGGCGGGGCCCGGTCACCGCAGCAGGTCCAGCAGCGACGCGGTCATCGCGTCGACGAAGGCGTCGCGGGTGGCCTCGTCCAGCAGGTCCAGCGACAGGTACGGGTTGAGGTCCTCGAGCTCCACGAGCAGCAGGCCGCCGTCGCGGGTGCGGCAGGCGTCGACGCGCTGGACGCCGTGGTCCAGCGCGTTCCAGTCGACGAACCTCTGCGCGAAGGCCAGGTCGTCCGGCGTGGGGGAGTACGGCTGCAGCGCCCACCGGCGGGACGGGTCGGGGGCCCAGAGCGCGTAGCAGTACCGCCGCCCGACGTAGACGAACGACACCTCGTAGCGCAGGTCGACGTGCGGCTGCACGAGCTGCCCGTCGAGGTCGAGCCCGCCCAGCTGGTCGGGCGGCACGACCTGCAGCCCGATCGAGTCGGCGCCGAGCACGGGCTTGACGACGTACGCCGGCGCGTCGGGCAGCCCGGCGAGCCCCTCGCGCCCGGCGACCGTCGGGATGACCGGCTCGCCGCGGGCGGTGAGGTCGACCAGGTACTGCTTGCCCTGCATGTCGCCGCGGCCGGTGAGCGGGTTGAAGGTGGGGGTCCGCTGCGCCAGCGCGCGCTCCCGGAAGGCCTCCCACTCCCGCCGGTGGTGCAGCATTGGGCCGCTGTTGCGCACCACGACGGCGTCGAAGCGGTCCACCAGGGCCAGGACGTCGCGCGGCGCGCACAGCGCGACGTGCACGGCGCGGGACAGCCGGGCCGACAGCGCCACGTCCTCGTCGCCGTACCGGCGGCCCTGCGCCGGGTAGGCAAGGTCGGTGACGTAGAGCACCGCAGGCCGGTCCGCGGCCCCGCCGGACACGGCTACGCCCCCAGCCGGCCGCGCGCCCGCAGCCGGGACTGCCCGAGGTCGGCGCGCTCCCCGTCGGCGAGGCCGGACCGCTGCGCCGCGCCGCTGACCCGGGTGCGCCCGCTCGCCGTCCCGCGCCAGGTGCCGCGGGCCTGGGAGGCGGTGCGGTAGTAGGCGT
>JALYMN010000247.1 GCA_030773675.1 Actinomycetota bacterium | reverse complement strand
GGGCCGGTTCCCCCAGTACGCGGAAGCGGTGGGCCACGAGGGCAACGAGCGGGTCCGGCAGCGGCGAGGGAACAGGCACGCCTCCATCCTACTTACAACCGGTTGGTAGTACAGTTGTAAAGTCAGGACGCCGTCCCCCCACGACCAGGAGTAGCTGATGGACCCACGCACCCTGCACGAGCGCCAGACCGAGCTGCAGTTGCTCGACGTCCGCGAGGACGACGAGTGGGCAGCGGGACACGTCGATGGCTCCCGGCACATCCCCCTGAAGGAGCTGGCGGCGCGCCTGCACGAGCTGGACCGCACCGCTCCGGTCATCACGATCTGCCGCAGCGGAGGCCGCGCCGGCCGCGCCGCTGAACTGCTCGCCGCACAGGGTCTCACCGCAGAGGTCCTAGACGGCGGACTGCAGCAGTGGGAGCGCGAGCGCCTCCCGCTGCGCACCGCCGACGGACGTCCCGGCCAGCTCGCTTGATCACCGCAACCTGCCTGAGAGAGAAGCCAACAGCCATGATCGAGATCAAGACCATCGAGACTTCCACCCTCGGGGACCGCAGCTACCTCGCCACCGACGGGCAGGTCGCCGTCGTCATCGACCCGCAGCGCGACATCGACCGCGTCCTGGCGCTGATCGACCGCGCCTCCCTGACCGTTGCCCACGTGGTCGAGACGCACGTCCACAACGACTACGTCACCGGCGGGCTTGAACTGTCCCAGCGCACCGGCGCGACCTACGTACTGCCCGAGGGCAGCGACGTCCAGTTCGACCACCGAACCGTCTCCGACGGCGAGCTGCTGCAGGCAGGGTCGATGACGCTGCGAGTGCTGCACACCCCTGGTCACACCCACCACCACGCCAGCTACGCACTGCAGGACAGCGACGGCCAGGTGCGGGCGGTCTTCACGGGCGGCTCGATGCTCTACGGCGCGACCGGGCGCACCGACCTCGTCAGCCCCGACCACACCGACGAGCTGACCCACGCCCAGTTCCACTCCGTGCGGCGCCTGGCCGACGAGCTGCCGGCCGGGACGGAGGTCTTCCCCACCCACGGCTTCGGCAGCTTCTGCTCCGCCACCCCCACCAGCGGCACCGCCTCCACGGTCGGGGAGCAGCGGCGCGTCAACCCCGCGCTCACCCTGGCAGAGCAGGAGTACGTCGACGCGCTGCTCGCCGGGCTGGACGCCTTCCCCGCGTACTACGCCCACATGGCCCCGCTTAACCGGACCGGACCCGCGCCGGTGGACCTGTCCCTGCCCGCGCCGGTGGACCCAAGCGAGCTGCGCCGGCGGATCGAGGATGGCCAGTGGGTGGTGGACCTGCGGGATTGCACTGCGTTCGCCGCCGGCCACCTCCCCGGCACATACGGCTTCGAGCTGAGCACCAACTTCATCACATACCTCGGCTGGCTCTACCGCTACGGCGCCCCGTTGACCCTGATCGGCCAGGACGAGCAGCAGATCGCTGACGCCCGCCGCGAGCTGGTCCGCATCGGCGTCGACGAGCTCGCCGGCATGGCCGTCGGCGACATCACCACCCTCACGGACGGACAGGCACTGCGGTCCTACCGTGTCACGGACTTCGCAGGTCTGAACGACACCCGCCAGCGACGTGACATCCAGGTTTTGGATGCGCGGCGCAACGACGAGCGCGCCGCTGGTCACGTCTTCGACTCCCAGCACATCCCCCTGCACGAACTCGCTGACCGTCTCGACGAAGTCCCCACCGGCGAGGTCTGGGTCTACTGCGGGTCCGGCTACCGCGCCTCCATCGCCGCCTCGGTGCTCGACACCCCCGGCCGGCAGGTCGTGCTGATCAACGACTCCTACAGCAGCGCACAGCAGGCCGGGCTCGAAGACGAGCGGCCCACCGAAGGCGCGGGCGCCACGACTCCCGCCACCCCCTGACTGCACGACGTCGACCACCACCTGCGAGGAGCCACCATGCCCGCCGACACCCCCGACCGCATCGACGGCACCACGCTTCAGCAGTGGCTACGTCAGCCTCGACCCGTGACGCTGCTCGACGTCCGCAGCCCGGCGGAGTTCGAGGCCGTCCGCATCCCCGGCTCGATCAACGCGCCGCTGAATCTGGTGGAGAAGCACGCCGGGCCGCTGGCGGAACGACTAGATCGGCAGGTGGTGCTGGTCTGCCAATCCGGCGTGCGGGCCACCCAGGCCCAGCAGCGCCTGGCCGGCGCCGGCGCCGAGCACTTGCACGTCCTGGACGGTGGGGTCAGTGCCTTCGCCTCCGCCGGGGGTGAGGTCCTTCGTGGCAGGCCACGCTGGTCGCTCGAACGGCAGGTCCGCCTGGTCGCCGGCTCGCTCGTACTGGGCAGCCTGCTCGCCAGCCTGCGCACTCCCAAGGCCGGCCTGCTCGGCGCGGGCGTCGGTGCCGGCCTGACAATCTCGGCGCTGACCGACACTTGCACGATGGGCAGGGTCCTGTCCGCGCTGCCCTACAACCGTAGCCCCCAGCCCCCTAGCGCCGCCGAGGTCCTCGCCCAGCTCCCCGAACCGCAGCAGTCGGTCTGATCAGCGTCCGACGCACACCCGCCAGGATCAGCCGAGACGGCACCTCGTGACGGCGACGCTCATCCTCGGTTCGGTCATCGGGGTGCTGCTCGGGCTACTCGGTGGCGGGGGCTCCATCCTCGCCGTCCCTGTCCTGGTCTACGGCGTGGGCGTGCCGCTGGCCTCGGCTGTGCCGACCTCGTTGCTGGTGGTGGGCATCTCCTCCGCCACTGCTCTGCTGCCGCGCCTGCGCCAGGGTCAGGTCCAGTGGCGCATCGCGGCCGTCTTCGGAGGTGCCGGCGCCGCGTCCGCGTTCGCGGGCGCCGTCGTGAACCGACTCCTGGACCCCCAGCTTGTGCTGATCGGCTTCGCGGTGCTCATGGTCGCTGCTGCACTTCGCATGTTGCGCGACCAGCCAGCAGTTGGCGGGGACTGCGCCTTGCCAGGAGGAGGAGTCAACTGGCGCGGCTGCCTACCGAGAGCTATCGGTTCCGGTCTGGCGGTCGGCTTCCTCACGGGGCTGTTCGGCGTCGGCGGTGGCTTCCTGATCATCCCCGCGCTGGTGTTGCTCCTGGGACTACCGATGGCCGTGGCAGTGGGGACCAGCCTGGTCATCGTGGTCCTCAACTCCGCAGCGGGCTTCGTCGCGCACCTCGGGAACAGCCAGATCAACCTTTCGACCACCGCCGTGTTCACCACCGCAGCGATGCTGGGGTCGCTGGTAGCCGGCCGGGTCGGTTCACGACTGCCGGCAGAACGGCTTCGCACAGCCTTCGCCGGCCTGATCCTCGCGGTGGCAACCTTCGTCATCGCACAGGCCGTCCTCAACCCGACCGGAACCGGCGGATGACGCTCAGGTGCTCTGCCGGGTGGGGGCCACGACCCACCACGCCGCGCTGGCAGTCGGCGCACGAGCAGACTGGACTACCACTCTCACCAGAAGGAGAAGGAGGTGTCCGACGTCGGCATGAGCATCAACGTCGACGCCACGATGGACGAGACCCTGGAGCGTGTGAGGTCCGCTCTGGGCGACCAGGGCTTCGGCATCCTCACCGAGATAGACGTGGCCACGACCCTCAAGGCCAAGCTCGACGTGGACGTCCCACCGCAGATTATCCTCGGAGCCTGCAACGCGCCACTGGCCCGCCAAGGGCTGCAGATCGAGCCGGACCTCGAACTCCTCCTACTCTGCAACGTCGTAGTGCGAGCCGGAGAGGCAGGGCGCACTGTGTGTCGGCGCTCAACCCGGAGACTCATGCGATCCCGAGCCGACCGGAGCTTGAGCCGATCGCCGTCGAGGCCAAGGCCCGACTGCAGGCGGCGCTCCGTGCCGTGGCGGGCGAGCCAACACCGGCATTCGAGAGCTAGTGCGGCGTTGCGGAAGTGTCTTGACGGTGCCGGGCGGGACAATGAGCAATGCGTGTGGCGCCGCTGGGCTTGCGGAACGGTGACCGGGAGAAGCTGACGTCGCTGGTGCGGTCGTCGTCGGTGCGGGCGGGGCTGGCCCAGCGCGCGCGGA
>JALYMN010000246.1 GCA_030773675.1 Actinomycetota bacterium | reverse complement strand
CGCGCTGCCGGCGACGGCGGTCCAGGCGCACTGGACGACGGCCACCGGTCGGCCGCCGGTGGACCAGGCGGCACCCACCGCGCCGTCCTCGGTGAGCGTCACGGTCAGCGGGTCGACGCCGACGGTGTCCTGGGCGGCGTCGACCGACGACGTGGCCGTGAGCGGGTACGACGTGCACCGCTCGACGACGTCCGGCTTCGCGGTGAGCGCGACGACCCGCGTCGGCTCGGCGACCGGCACGACGTACACCGACGCGGCGCTGCCCGACGGCACCTACTACTACCGCGTGGTGGCCCGCGACGCCGCCGGCAACGAGAGCACGCCGTCGGCACAGGTCAGCGCCGTGGTCAGCACCGCCCCGGCGCCGTCGACCGTGGTCTCAGTGGCGCCGTCGGCGGACAGCTACGCCAACCAGGGCGCCGCGGGGACGAACTACGGAAGCTCCTCCTCGCTCGCCTCGCGGGGCAGCTCCGGCTACGCGTCCTACCTGCGCTTCGCCGTCCCCGCGGCGCCCTCCGGACAGAAGCTGACCGGGGCGGAGCTACGCTTCCGCACCTCCTCGGACAGCTCGGCGGGATCGACGGACAGCCACAGCGTCGGCTTCGCCGGTGACGGCTGGACCGAGTCAGGACTGACCTGGAACAACCGCCCAGCGCTGGTGGGCTCGGCCTTCGGCACCATCACCGGTGCGACGGCCACGAACACGGCCTATCGAGCGGCACTGGACGTCAGCGCGCTGCAGAACCTGCCCGGCACCACGCGCACCGTCGCGGTGACGAGCACCGGGAAGGACAGCCTGTGGTTCTGGTCGCGCAACCACAGCACCAGTGGGTACCGCCCGCTGCTGGTGCTGACCTACTCCTGAGGCGGTCGGCGTCGTCGCCGCGCGCGCTAGCCTACGCGGGGGCCGGCGCGCCCGGCCGGGCCGGGCGGCTCCCGCGCAGCGGCGACCGCTCCCTGCCCGCCCCCCGTCGAGAGGACTTGATGTCCAAGGCCAGGCTGCTGGCGGCGCTCGCCAGAGCGGTCCGCCTGCCGATCTGGCTGCTGCTGCGGCTCGTCCCGGCCCGGCGGCACGCGGTGGTGCACGGCTGGCCGGACGGCGAGGCGAACGCGGTCGAGGTCGTCCGGGCGCTGCGGCGCCGCTACCCGGGCCCGGTCCACTGGCTCCTCGACGACCCGGCCTACGCAGGCCCCGCCTTCGCCCGGGACGAGCTCGCCGACGCCGGACGCGTGCTGCGGGTGCGCAAGGCGTCGCTGCGCGCGCTCCTGCTGAGCCTGTCGGCCGAGGTCACCCTGTTCACGCACGGCCTGTTCACCGCGGTGACCCCGCCGTCGAACCGGCTCGTCGTCAACCTGTGGCACGGCGACGGTCCCAAGGCGACGAGCAACCCCGACCTCGTGCGCTCAACCGTCGTGGTCGCCCAGACCCGGCTGTGGGGGGACTACAAGGCGCGCCTGTTCGGCCTGTGCCCGGACGCCCTGGCCGTGGTCGGCAACCCGCGCACGGACCAGTTCGCGGAGCCGCTGCCGGCCGAGGTGCTGTCCCGCCTGGGTCTCGTCGAGGGTCGCCGGCGGGTGCTGTGGCTGCCGACGTACCGGGAGGGCAGGGGACCGCGCGAGCGGTCCATGCGCGACGCCGAGCAGCTGACGGCGAGCGCCGAGGTCCGCGGGCTCATGGACGCCCTCGCCGCCTCGGCCGAACGCCTCGGGCTGGACCTGGTCGTCAAGCCGCACCCGCTCGACGTCGACCACTACGGCGGCCTCGCCGTCCGGGTGCTGCGCAACGCCGACCTCGACGCCGCGGGCGCGAGCCTGTACCAGCTGCTCGGCGCCTGCGACGCGCTCATCAGCGACGTCTCGAGCGCGTGGGTCGACTACCTCGTCCTGGACCGGCCGGTCGGGTTCTACGTGCCGGACCTCGCCGAGATGCAGCGCCGGCGCGGCTTCAACGTCGACGACTTCGGCGCGCTCGCCCCCGGGCCGCGGCTGGAGTCGGCGGACGACGCCCGGACGTTCCTGGAGCGGGTGGCCGCGGGCACCGCGCCGCGGCCGTCCGAGCACCCCGGGTACGACCGGATCGGGCCGGTGCGCGCGCTCGGCGCGACCGACCGCCTGCTCGACTGGCTCGACGCGTTCCAGGCCCGGCGCGGCCGGCGCCGGCTGTTCTCCTCCGAGGTCACGTCGGACGTCTGACCCGACCGGGGCATACGCCCCCGGGCGGCGGTCAGGCCCGGGCGACGCCGAGGCCGTCGAGCAGCCGGGCGGCGCTGCGGTCGTCGTGGAACTGGTGGAAGCGCACCCGCGCGCGGCTCCGCTCCTCGGCCATCGGGTCACGCCCGTCCGCCAGCTCGCCGAGCGCGGCGATGAGGCTCTCGACGTCGCGCACCACCGGTCCCGGCACCCACTCCTCGTAGGGCTCGAGGTTGAGCCCCCGACCCGCCCGGTAGGCGTCGAGGTCGGGGAAGGGGAACACCATCGGCCGGTCGAGCAGCAGGTAGTCCAGCCAGATCGACGAGACGTCGGTGAGCAGCCCGTCGAAGGCCGGCAGCAGCGTGTAGAGGGTGAGGCCGTGCTGCTGCATCTGCTCTTGGGTGAGCACCTGCAGGGCCCGGAAGTCGCCCGCGAAGCTCGCCATGTCATGCGGGTGCAGCTTGACCACGACCCGGACGCCGCGGGAGGCGAGCCAGTCGTCGAGCCGCCGGACGTCGTCGGCGGGGAAGGGCACGCCGGGGTGGCTGGCGGCGACGTCGTACCGCGTCCGGCCGCCCCACGCGCCGGCGCGAAAACTAGGCAGCCACAGGAACGCCGGCCCGTCGGCGTCGCCGAGCAGGGTGCGGCGCACCGCGGGCCCGTCGGCGCGCAGCATGCGGTCGTTGCGCGGCGCTCCGACGATCGGCACCCGCAGCGGGTGCACGCCGAACTCCGCGGACCGGTACGCGCGCCCGACGGTGCTCATCACCGGCGCATAGCTGCACGACAGGCCGCCCTGGCCGGGAAAGAAGCGCGCAACGACCTTGGTCGGCGGCTCGCCGTGCCAGATGTTGACCACCAGCTGGGACGGGGGCGGCTGCCGGTCGCCGTACACGTTCTCGGTGGTGAACACGTAGCGGGCGGTGAGGTAGCGCAGGACGCCGCGGCGGGACTTCTTGGGCAGCGTCCGCACGCGCCTGCCGGTCAGCGCCTGTACGGCGTTCGCGCTGCGGGGGTCCTCCAGCAGCACGGTGGGCCGCAGGCCGCGCGCGAGCAGCTCCTCGACGAGCGCGAGGACGCCGTCCTCGAGGTCAATGGTGCTGTGCAGCACGGCCGCGTCGGGGCGCTTGGGCACCAGCCGGTTGACCAGGTCCAGCCCGACGTAGGCCAGCCGCCGCCGCAACGGCTGGCGGGGCGGCAGCACGGAGCTGCCGCCGGAGGGGAAGCGGTCGGGCACGGCGTCGGGCATGGGGGTCCTCAGCAGCAGGGTCGGCACGGCAGGTCAGACGGCGCCCGCACCCGGAGGGGGCGGACGGTCAGGACGACGGGGCGGTCGACGCGGGCGTGGAACGCTCCGTCACGAACAGCGCGGAGACCGCGAGCACGGCGAACCCCGCCATCGACTGCAGCAGCGACCCGCGCAGCATGATGATGAGGTAGAAGGGGAGGATGTCGGCGAGCACGCCGCGCTGCCGGATGCTCCGCGGCCCGGCCGCAGGGCGCTGGTCCAGCCAGCGCACGACCACCCCGAGCGCCAGCATGCCGACCACGAGCCCCGCCCAGCCGCCGTTGATGAACAGCTCGGCCCACAGCGGTGCGGACAGGTTCGAGAAGGCGTAGTCGCGGAAGTCGGCGAGCAGGACGCCGGTGTCCTCCGGCTTGTCGGTCCACACGCTGCGGGGCACCCAGAACAGGGCCGCCCCCAGCGCCTGCCGCCCCTGCGTCGCGCCCTCCGCGCGCACGAACGCCACCGCGTTGTTGACCTGGTCGAACGCGTCGAAGTCCGACGAGGACAGGGCCTCCGCCGGTCCGGAGCGCTGTTCGGTCGCCCCCGGTCGGCGGGTGCTGTCGGCGTACGGGAAGACGAGCACGAGCGAGGCGGCGAGCAGCAGGGCGAACCACCGCGTGCGCCCGGGCGTGGCGGTCGCTCCCAGGGCCACGACGACGGCGAGCGCCGCGGTGCCGAACAGGTAGCGCGGGCTCGAGACGGGGCTCACCACGAGGACCATGACGAGCAGGACGAGGCCCGGCAGCAGGAGCGGGCCGCGCCGCCCCACGGCACGGCGCTGCCGGCGCAGGCGCAGCAGGCCGGAGAACGCGACGACGAGCGGGAAGGTCGCCGCCGCCTTCACCACCGCCAGCACGGTCTTGTCCGGGAACACCTGCCCCTCGACGTCGACGCGCTCCGCCCGCGTGGTGAACAGCGTGTCCACGCCGATGCGGCTGGCGTAGTAGACGCTGAACAGCAGCGCGACGGCGGTGAAGGCGAGCAGCCGGTGGTTGCTCATCTCCACGCCGCTCGGGCGGTCGCGGGCAGGGCCGGCGGGCTTGAGGGCGAGCC
>JALYMN010000245.1 GCA_030773675.1 Actinomycetota bacterium | reverse complement strand
CGTCGCCGCGGCCTGCTCCGACGCCGCGCTGTGGTTGCCCGCCGCGTCCCTCGCCACCACCCGGTAGCCGGTGTTGATCGCCGTGGCGCCGGTCACCGCGCCGAACGGCGCGCCCGACAGCGCCGGTCGGTTGTTCCAAGTCAGACCGGTCTCGGTCCAGTCGTCCCCGGCGAAACCGACACTGTGACTGTCCGCCGACCCCGCGTAGCTGGCCGAGGTGGTGCGCAGCCGCAGCTCCGCGCCGGTCAACGTGGTGCCGGACGGCGCCGCCGGCACCGAGAAGCGCAGGTAGGACACGTAGCCGGAGCTGCCCCGCGAGGCCAGCGACGTCGACCCTCCGTAGTTCGTCGACGCGGCACCCTCATTGGCGTAGCTGTCCGCCGACGGCGCGACCTGCACCACCGTCGTGCTCGCCACCGTCGACACCGTCGCCGCGGCCTGCTCCGACGCCGCGCTGTGGTTGCCCGCCGCGTCCCTCGCCACCACCCGGTAGTAGTAGGTGCCGTCCGCCAGCGCGCTGTCGGTGAACGACGTCTTGGTTACCGCACCCACCTTGGTGCTACTGCTCACCGAGAAGCCCGACGTCGTCGACCGGTGCACGTCGTACCCCGCCTCCCCCGTGTCGTCGGTCGAGGCCGACCACGACACCGTCGGCGTGGAACCCGACACCGACGCGGTCACACCGGTCGGCGTCGTCGGCGCCTGGGTGTCGGTCGAGGAGCCCCCGGACGACGCGCCGTAGGTCAGCACGAGGACGGGGCGGTAGCTGCTGGTGCTGTGGTTGCGCGACCAGAACCACAGGCTGTCCGTCACCGCGGTGCTGCTGCCCGTGACCGCGACCGTCTGCGTGGTGCCGGCCAGCCCCTGCACCACGGTTGCGTCCAGCGGCGTCTGGTAGACGGTGCCGGGCTTCGTCGCGGTGCTGACCGTCCCGAGCGCGGTGCCGAGCGCGGGCTTATTGCGCCACGTCAGGCCGGTCTCGGTCCACCCGTCGCCGGCGAGGGAGACGCTGTGGGTCTGCGCGGAGCCGGCGTCCGTGGCGCCGGTGGTGCGGAAGCGCAGCGCGGCCGCCGTGAGCCGCTTGCCGCTCGGCGCCTGCGGGAGGACGAACCGCAGGTAGGACGCGTAGCCGCTGCGGCCGCGCGAGGCCAGCGACGACGAGGTGCCGTAGTTCGACGAGGGCGCGCCCTCGTTGGCGTAGCTGTCGGCCGAGGCGCTGACGAGGACCTCGGTCGACGGCGCCGGGGCCGTGCTGACCACGGCGCTGACCTGGGCCGACGGCGTGCTCTCGTTGCCCGCGGCGTCGCGGGCCACCACGCGGTAGTAGTAGGTGCCGTCGGGCAGCGCCGCGTCGGTGTACGTCGTGCCGGTCGCCGAGCCGACGCGGGTCGCCGCGCTCACCGCGAAGCCGGACGTCGTCGAGCGGTGCACGTCGTACCCGCTCACGGCCACGTCGTCGGTCGACGCCGCCCAGGAAACCGTCGGCGTCGACCCGCTGACCGTGACGCTCACCGAGGACGGCGCGGTGGGTGCCGCCTGGTCCACCGGCGGCCGACCGGTGGCCGTCGTCCAGTGCGCCTGGACCGCCGTCGCCGGCAGCGCGGTCGCGTAGACGGCGGTCTCGTCCAGCGATCCGGCGAAGTAGTCGCTGGTGGGCGCGCTCGGCCACACGATCCCCGCGCAGCTCGTCGTCCGGCAGCCGACGTTGTCGCCGCCGACCCGCCAGTAGCCCTCGACGCGACCGGCCGTCGTGATGCTGTTCGTGGCGATGCGGGCCCCGTCGACGTAGAGGGCCATGCCGGAGGGGCCCTGGGTGGCGACGACGTGGTGCCACTGGCCGTCGTTGTACGCGGCCGGTGTGGTCAGGGTGCGCACGCTGCCGTTGTGCACGCCGAAGACGAGCTGGCCGGTGTCGGTCATGTAGACGTGCCGGTCGAACCAGCGGCTGCGGAGCACCTGCTTGTCGCCGAAGCCGATCAGCTTGCCGCCGGCCGTGGTCGTCGTCTGGAACCAGGTCTCCACGCTGAACGCGCCCGGCACGGGGTGGCGCTTCTCGGTGTAGAGCGTGCTGCTCTTGCCGGCCAACGTCACGGCGGTGCTCGTCTCGCCGGTCAGGGCGCCGGCCACTCCGGTCGTCGCGGCGCCGGCCAGCGTGAGACCGTCGCCCGCGGCGCTGGTGTCGGCGAAGAACACGTCCGAGGTCTCGGCGTAGCGCCACAGCCCGTTCGCGCCGTCGGAGAGGACCTGAGCGCTGTACGCCGAGTCCGCGCCGGCGACCGTCACCCTGCGCGTCGCGCTGGCCGTCCTCGTCCCGTCACTGGCGGTCACCTTGTAGCTGTGCGAGGCCCCGGGCGTGAGGCCGGTGTCGACGAACGTCAGCTGCTGCCGTGCCCAGAACCACGCCTTCGCGGTGGTGCTGTAGAGGGGGGTGGTGGAGCCGTCGCGGTAGACCTGGTAGGTCAGGGTCGCGTCGTCGGCGTCGAAGCTCGGCCGCCACGCGACCCGCGCCTGTCCGGCCACCACGCTGGTGACGCTGGGGATGGGCGCGGTCGGCGCGTACTGCGCGCTGCCGCGCCCGAAGCGGGTGAGCCCCTGCTGCGCCACCCCGTTGACCGAGGTGAACTCGCCGACGACCCACAGGTGGTCGCCGGCCGGCCCGCGGCTGACCACCATGTCGCGCGGGCCGAGCGCCTCGCCGGTGCCGCCGTTGGTCTGCGGGAACCAGGGGAGCTTGGCGGTCGGGGCGTCGACGGTCTGGGCGAGCAGGTGCCGGCGCGGCCCGTCGGGGAACTCGTTCATCGTGTAGCAGTCGTGCGCGTGCGAGCCGCTGTAGAGCACCCGCTCGTAGACCGCCAGCGCCTGGGTCGCGCCGAGGCAGGTGTCTCGCCAGCGCTGTGCGTGGGTCGACCAGTCCAGGGCGATGCGCCCGTCGAAACGCTGGAAGCCGGTGCCCTCGTTGCCGGTGTAGAAGCCGGTCTCGTCGACGGCGATCTCCTTGACCACCGACGGCTGCTCGATGAAGCCCGGGTAGGTGTGCAGCGCAGCGCCGGCCACCGGGTCGACGACGGCGAGGGCGTGGCTCGCCTGGCCGCCGACCGTGTCGAAGTCGCCGCCGACGACGACCTCGCTGCCGTCCGGCCGCAGCGCGAGCGCGCGCACCTCCTTGTCGAAGGTGGGGGCCCAGTCGAGCAGGCTGCCGGGGGCGGCGCTGCCGACCGCGCCGGCCGCCGCCGCGTAGCCGCGCGCGACGCCCCCGACCTCGACCAGCCCGCCTCCGTAGTACACGGCGGAGCCGGTCGAGTCGATCGCGCGGACGACGCCGCTGGGCTTGGGCACGAATGAGCTGACGAGGGTGCAGCTGGCGATGTCGAGAGCGGCGAGGTGCTGCCGGGCGACGCCGTTCACCGCGCTGAACGAGCCGCCGACGTAGAGCGTGCGGCCGTCCGGCGACACGTCCAGGGCCCGCACGGTGGGGGTGGTCGACCCGGTGAAGCTGGGGGCGCAGGCGGTGGGGGCGCCCGTCGCGCCGTCCAGGACGACGAGGTTGACCCGCGGCACCGAGGCGGGGTCGCCGCTCGGCGTCCCCGGCGGGCGCACCGCCGAGAAGGTACCGCCGGCGAAGACGAGACCGCCGGCCTCGGCGGCGGCCCAGACGACGCCGTTGGTCTGGTGCGTCGGGAGGGTCGCCGCGGTGAACGCGACCCCCTCCTGGAACGCTGCGGTGGCGCTGCCGGACAGCAGCGGCAGGCCGCCGCCGGTGATCGCCAGTCCGGCGAGCAGCGCCGCGGTCCTGCGTGCCATGCGTGTGTCTCCCTCGTCTGCCTGCTACAACCCGGAGGACAGTCGTCCCAGCCCGTCCGGTCACGCTAGGTGGCAGGCTGCCGGAGGACCACACCCGATCGGGTGGCTCCGCCTGCCGTCCGCCCGCCGACGTTGCGCCGTCCGGCCCAGCGCGGCCGGCATCCCTGCCGACCGCACGGAAGCGTTCGCGCGGGTGCGGCGCCGCGTTACGCGGCAGGAGCCGTCAGGCGGGGCGCGACGAGCCGGCCGTCCCGCCCGAGGTCGCGGCGCGCAGCAGGGTCGTGGAGACGTGCTCGGTGTAGGGCAGGTACTCCACCCGCACCCCCCGTTCGCCGAAGGCCTGCTCGAGCGCCGTCCATTTCGGCGAGCCCCGCCAGTCGTCGCCCTTGAAGACCACGTCGAACCGGACCGCCGACCAGGTGAGGAGCTTGTCCGTGGTGAGCTCCATGACGGCCTCGTCGACGACGTCCATGGCCGCGACGACGGCGAGCCGCTCCTGCTCCGGCACCACCGGCCAGCGCCCCTTCTGCTGCAGCGCGACCCGGTCGGACACGACGCCCGCAACCAGGTGGTCGCACTGCAGCCGCGCCCGCCGCAGCAGGTTGAGGTGCCCGACGTGGAACAGGTCGTAGACACCGGGCGCGTAGCCCACCAGACCGGTGCGCGGCACCGGCCCGGGTGACCACACGGCTTCAGCAGGACGCATCGCTCAGGTCAGCTCTCGGTACCAGACGAGGGCGAACACGGCGAGCAGCGCCGTGTGCGCGAGGAGGAGCAGAGCGTAAGCGGGCCCGAACAGCTCCGGAATACCCCAGAGGAGGAACGTGAGGCACAGGACGCCGTGGTCGGCGGGCAGGAGGAGGACCGACGACGCGCCGTCGGTCACCCGCCGGCCCGGCCGCTGGCTGTCGGGCCGCTCCGACTGCTCGCGCAGCTTGGCCACCAGCGTCCCGCCGAAGAACAGCAGCACCGACACGACCTGGAACGCGAGCGGCACGAGCAGCACGGCGCCGTGCTCGCCGGCCCGGTAGGCCGCGACGAGCACTGCGGCGTGCAGCCCGGACTTCACCAGGCAGTCGAGCATGTGGTCCAGGAACTCGCCGGCGCGACTGCCCGACCTGCGCAGCCGGGCCAGCTGCCCGTCGGCGCTGTCCAGGGCGAAGCCGAGGACCAGCAGCCCGCCCACGGCCGGCCCGACCGGCACCGAGCGCGGGACGAGCAGCAGGGCCATCGCGGTGAGGGAGCACAGCCCGCTGAGCACGGTGACCCGGTCCGGCGTGAGCCGGATGACGTCGGCCAGCGCCGCCAGTCGCCGCCCCAGCGGGCGGTTGACCCAGGTCGAGTAGAGCGAGACGCCGCGGGGCGGCTTCTGCGCCCTCACGAGCTCGTCCAAGGATTGGCGGTACCGCACGGACAGCGGGGTCCGCGGGTCGTCCGTCAGTCCGGCGCGCACCATCACTCGCTGATCAGGTCCGGCAGCCCGCGCGACAGCAGCTCGCCGGACCGGATGTGGGTCGCCGGGAGGTAGACCACGTCGACCCCGACCCCCGCCATGTCCTGCTCCACCCGCTCCCAGCCGGGAGACCCCCGCAGGTTGTCCCCCACGAACAGCACGTCGAACTTGAACACCTCCCAGGCCGCGAGCTTGTCCGTCGTGGACTGCGGCACGACGTCGTCGACCGTCCGGAGGTGCTGGACGATCGCCATGCGCTCGATGAGCGGCACGACGGGCCGCGAACCCTTCTGGGCCTCCGCGAGCTCGTCCGTGGTGACGCCGACGATGAGGAAGTCGCACCGCTCCTTGGCGTGCTGGAACAGGTTGAGGTGGCCGACGTGGAACAGGTCGAACACGCCCGCGGTGTAGCCGATCACCGCCGGCCTGCGCGGCGCGCCGAGCTCCCGTACCGGTCCACGAGTCGCACGCACGTCACGTCCTCACGGGGTCGGTCAGCAGCGGTCCGGGGTCATCGAGGCGCCGTCCGGGAGTGCGGGCGTCGCGCAGGAACTGAGCCCAGGCCACGGCTGCGCCCAGCAGGGTGCTGACGGCGACGGCGGCCGCCACGGCCGTGACCCGGTCCAGGACCAGCGCCGCGCCCGCGCCGAGCAGCACGGTGGCGGAGGCCAGGGTGAGGCGGGCACGCACCAGGTCGGCGGCGCGCTGGCGCACCTTGAGGCCGAGCAGGGCCGCGGAGGCCGCGGCCAGCAGCACGTACTCGACGACCGTCCAGCCGAGCACGCTGCGCACGCCCCCCCAGGAGTCGCCGAGGAGGGCGGTGCCGACGTCGGCCGGCAGCGCGAGCAGCACCGCGCCCCAGGCGAGCACGAGCAGCGTGAGCACTCCGCCGACGGCCAGGCAGGCCGAGCGGTCGTGCGCGCGGGCGCGGCGCACCAGGACGGGCGTGACGCCGAGGCCGGCAAAGGCCAGCAGCACGTTGACCGGTCCCATCGCGGTGGACGCGCCGCGCAGGCTCCCCGCGGCGGCCGGGTCGAGCACCCGTGCGACGACCATGAGGACGAGCAGGGTGGCAGCGGTGGTGGCCACGGCGCCGAGGGTCAGCGACGCCCCCAGCGTCTCCCGCCGGCGCAGCTCGCGCAGACCGGACAGGCGCGGTCGCTCGCCGAAGGCGGCGAGCGCGACGGCGAGCGCGGACACGGCGGCGTACAGCCACAGCACCAGGGCGGCGGTGGCGTCGAGGTCGAGCCCGAGGACGAAGGGTGCCGCCATGAGCGCCACCCAGACGCCGTCCGAGGCGAGCGCGACCCAGGGGCGGCCCCCCGAGGCGGCGCCGAAGCGCAGGAGGTCCTGGACCAGGACGACGGGTGTTGCCGCGGCGACCACGAGCACGATGCCGGGCGCCTGCAGGCCCGTGACCAGCCCGGCGACGACGAGCACGGCGAGGAAGGCCAGCGGGGACGCCACGAGCATACCGGCCACGAGCTCGGCGGTGAGTCGGCGCGCGTCGGCGGCGTCCGGTGCCATGGACACGCGCGTGCCAAAGTAGTTGCGGCTCAGCGTCAGGGCGAGGGTGAGCACGGCGTAGCCGAGCGCGAAGCGCCCGAAGTCGGCCGACGACAGGGCGCGAGCGACGAGCACGACGGCCAGCACGTTCGAGACGCTGGACAGCACCTGGTCGGCCAGCGTGACCGCCCGCGGCAGGTGCGCGTCGCGGACCCGCGTCAGCACGGCGCGGACGCCGCGACGCAGGGTGGGCGTGCGCACCTCCGCGGCCCCGCGGGGCCTCCGCTAGCGGGACACCGCACGCAGGTCTCCGTCCGAGCCCTCGTCCTGCCGGCGGGAGCCGAAGGGCGCCAGGGGCGCGCCCGCGGGACGCGACGCCTGCTCCTCGGCGACCATCGCAACGGCTCCCTCGCCGTGCCGCGCGACGCGGCCGTCGGTGCGCACCCGCTCGTCCTCGGCGTCCTGCTCGTCGTCGTCCTCGGCCCGCCGGCGGGCGGCGCTGCTGTTGGCCAGCGCCTGGTCCCGCAGGGCGGCCGCGAACAGGCC
>JALYMN010000244.1 GCA_030773675.1 Actinomycetota bacterium | reverse complement strand
CCGGACGACGACGCGCGCGACGAGCGCGACCACTACGTGCCCCCGCCGCCTCCGCCCGCGCCGCGGGTCCAGCCCCGCACGCTCGGCGCCGTCGCCGCGCTGCTGCTCGGGCTCGTGCTCGTCTTCGCGCCGGGACTGCTCGGGCAGCGCTCCAGCGCCGGCTCGCTGCTGCTCGGCGCCGGCCTGCTCGTCGGGGGCGCGGGGGCGCTGGTCTGGTGGATGCGTGACGCTCCGCCCCCCGGCTCCGGCCCGGGCGACGGCGCGGTCGTGTGAGATCCCTCGGCCCTGCGCCGACGAGCAGGAGGAGCGGCGCGTGCCGGTGAGCGAGACCCTCGAGATCCGAGGCCACCTCATGGACACCGGCGTGCTGGCCACGGTCCTCGACGACGTCCTGTCCTACGGCGGCGACTACCGCATCGACCGGCTCGACGTCGGCCGGGCCCACCGGGACGAGTCCTACGCCCGGCTGGTCGTGAGCGCCGACGACGACGAGGCGCTGCAGCGGCTGCTCATGCGCCTGCAGACGCACGGTGTCAACCAGGTCGACCCCGGCGAGGCGGTGCTGCGCACCGCGGACCGCGACGGCGTCTTCCCGGACGACTTCTACTCGACGACCAACCTCGAGACGGTCGTGCGGCTCGGGTCGACCTGGGTGCCGGTCGAGCAGCCGGAGATGGACTGCGGCCTCGTGGTCGAGGACGCCCCCACCGGACGGCGGGTGCGCACCGTGCCGGTCAGCGACGTGACTGCCGGCATGCAGATCGTCTGCGGCGCCAGCGGCGTGAAGGTGGTGCTCCCGCACCGCGACCACAGCAGCGAGCAGGACGCCTTCGAGTTCATGTCGTCGGCGGTGTCGTCGGAGAAGCCGCAGGCGCTGCTGGTCCGCCAGATCGCCGAGACCATGCGGGAGGTCAAGACCGAGGGCGGGCGCATCCTCTGGGTCGGCGGCCCGGGCATCGTGCACACCGGCGCCGCCCCGGCGATGGTCCGGCTCGTCGAGCACGGGTACGTCGACGTGCTGTTCGCCGGCAACGCGCTCGCAACGCACGACATCGAGGCGGCGCTCTACGGCACGTCGCTCGGCGTCGACCTGGCCAAGGGCAAGGGCGTCGAGCACGGCCACGAGCACCACATCCGGGCCATCAACACCGTACGCAGAGCCGGTTCGATCGCCGCGGCCGTCGAGCAGGGCGTCCTGACCGGCGGGATCATGCATGCTCTCGTGGCGCACGGCAAGGAGTTCGTGCTCGTCGGGTCGGTGCGCGACGACGGCCCGCTGCCCGACGTCCACACCGACGTCCTGGAGGGGCAGCGGGCCATGCGCGCCCAGCTGCCCGGGGTCGGGTTCGCGATCATGGTCGCGACGATGCTCCACAGCATCGCGACCGGGAACATCCTCCCGGCCTCGGTGCCGCTGGTCTGCGTCGACATCAACCCGGCGACGGTGACCAAGCTCGCCGACCGCGGCTCGGCCCAGGCCGTCGGGATCGTCACCGACATCGGCCTGTTCCTCGAGCAGCTGGCCCGGGAGCTGGTCCCGGGCGACTGAGCGCTGCCTCCTGGTGCCCTGCGGTCAGGTCTGGCCGAGCACGCTGAAGCCGCGCAGCATGCCGCGCATCTCCTGCGCCCGGCGCAGCCGCTCGGCCTGCTGCAGGTCGGTGACCCGGGCCCGGGCGATGGGGGTCCGCTTGGTGCCGCTGCCGCGGGGGCGTCCGCCCTTGGGGCGTGGGGCCTCGGCGAGCCGGTCGCGCACCGCGGCCAGCATGCCCTCCCGGTCGAGCAGCTCGCCGTCGCGTATCCAGGCGTGCCGGCTGCACGCGGCGCAGGAGACGAGAGACAGCTCGCTGGTCGCGTCGGTGACCGAGATCGTGCTCATCGGCCGGCCGCAGCAACGGGCGGTACGAGCGGGGGCGGGGGCGGGGCGGCTCGTCGTCATGCACACAGCGTGGCTGGTCGACTACCCCGACGCTATGACCAGTTCGGACCGTTCGCGGAGTACCCGGAGGGGTGGTGCTCCTCGTGCTCCGCTCGTCACTCCCCGTGCACGGTGAAGCCCTGCAGGAGGGCCTGCATCTCGCGCACCCGGCGCTCCCGCTCGGCGAGCGCCCGACGCTCCGTGTCCGCCTCGGCCCGCGCTGCTCGACTCCGTGCTGCCTCGGTCCGCGCTGCCGCAGCCCGGCCAGCCTCGGCCTGCGCACCGTCAGGGCGGGCGCGCCGGGTGGGCT
>JALYMN010000243.1 GCA_030773675.1 Actinomycetota bacterium | reverse complement strand
GTCCGGGCCGAGCGGGCGGTCGAGGCACTGACGCCGCCGCCGCTCCCGCGCAGCCCGACCTTGCGCGAGCAGGCCGGCCAGGGCGCGAACCCGCGCGCGTCGTGGAGGATGTTCGCCCGGCGGATCTGCTCGGCGCGGCTGGCGCTGCTCGGCAGGCCGGAGCCGCCGACGCCGCGCCAGGTGGCGAGGTTGAACTGCAGGCCGCCGTAGTAGCCGTTGCCGGTGTTGATCGACCAGTTGCCTCCCGACTCGCACTGGGCCAGGCGGTCCCAGGCGCCGCTCGGGGCGGAGGCCGACGCGGCACCGCTGAGCAGACCGGCGTCCGCGACGGCGAGGCTCGCGGTCAGGCCGCCGGCGACGAGCGCGGGACCGATCTTGCTGGGCTTGGCGTGCTTGGGCGTGTACGCGCGCAGGAGCGGCACGGGGGTCCTTCCCTGACGCCTGCGGGGTGAGCTGTCGGGTTCGGACGAGGAGGTCGCCCGGCCGCGGCACGCGCGGCTGCACCCCGAGGGACCGGGCACGGACAGTCCGCGGCCGGCCTCCGGTGGGACGTGTGGGTCCCCCGCTCCCGTCCCGGGAGGGTCGGACTCGCACCCGGGGACGGGACTCGGCGGGCGGGCGCGAGCCGCGCCCGCTGACGGGGCGCGGTGTGTCGGTCGTGCGGCGAAAGGTAACGGAAAGGGCACGCCGTGGGAAGGGGGCGACGGCTCCCGTCCGTGAGCCCGCCGGCCGCTACTTCAGGCGCGTGCCGGTGCTGCGGAGGTCCTCGCAGGCCTGCACGACCCGGGCGGCCATGCCCGTCTCGGCGGCCTTGCCCCAGGAGCGCGGGTCGTAGGTCTTCTTGTTGCCGACCTCGCCGTCGACCTTGAGGACGCCGTCGTAGTTGCGGAACATGTGGTCCGCGACGGGGCGGGTGAAGGCGTACTGCGTGTCGGTGTCGACGTTCATCTTGACCACGCCGTAGTCGAGCGCCTCGCGGATCTCCTCCAGCAGCGAACCGCTCCCGCCGTGGAAGACCAGGTCGAAGGGACGGTCGGCCCCGACCTCCGCGCCCACCGCGACCTGGATCTCGTTGAGGATGGTCGGCTTGAGCTTGACGTTGCCGGGCTTGTACACGCCGTGGACGTTGCCGAAGGTCGCGGCCAGCATGTAGCGGCCCTTCTCGCCGGTGCCGAGCACCGCGGCGGTGCGCAGCGCGTCGCCCGCCGTCGTGTACAGCTTCTCGTTGATGGCGTTCTCGACGCCGTCCTCCTCGCCGCCGACCACACCGATCTCGAGCTCCATGACGATGCGGGCCTTCGCGCACCGCTCGAGCAGCTCGTGGGCGATCGACAGGTTCTCCTCGAGCTCGACCGCCGAGCCGTCCCACATGTGCGACTGGAACAGCGGGTCGCGGCCGGCGTCGACGCGCTCCTGGCTTATCGCGATCAGCGGGCGCATGTAACCGTCGAGCTTGTCCTTCGGGCAGTGGTCGGTGTGCAGCGCGATCTGGACGTCGTAGGCCTTGGCGACGTGGTGCGCGTACTCGGCGAGCGCCTGAGCGCCGAGGACCATGTCCTTGACGGTGCTGCCGGACAGGTACTCCGCGCCGCCGGTGGAGACCTGCACGATGCCGTCGCTCTCCGCCTCGGCGAAGCCGCGCAGCGCGGCGACGAGCGTCTGGGAGCTGGTCACGTTGATCGCGGGGTAGGCGAAGCGGCCCTCCTTCGCCCGGTCGAGCATCTCGGCGTAGACCTCGGGGGTGGCGATGGGCACGGCGGCTCTCCTTGCAGGTGTACCGGACGGGCTGCTCTCGGCAGCATGCCAGGCCCGACCGGCGCGGACGGGTGCGGCGACCGGACGGTGGCGCGCGGCCGCCGGTCAGTGCCGGACGTCGGCCTCGACCGCCTCGAACGCCTTGCGCGCGGCGATGAGCACGGGGTCCCACACCGGCGAGAACGGCGGCGCGTAGGACAGGTCGAGCCCGAGCACCTCGTCGACGCCCATCTCGTTCCACACCGCGATCGCCAGCGCGTCGATGCGCTTCGCCGCGCCCTCGCGGCCGACGATCTGCGCACCGAGGAGCCGGCCGCTGCGCCGCTCCGCGATCATCTTGACCCGGATCGGCTGCGCGCCGGGGAAGTAGCCGGCGCGGGTCGTCGAGTCGACGGAGGCGGCCAGGAAGTCGTAGCCGGCGGCCTCGGCCTCGGCGCTGGACAGTCCGGTGCGCGCGGCCTCGAGGTCGCATACCTTGGTGATCGCCGTGCCGATCACGCCGGGGAAGGTCGCGTAGCCGCCGCCGAGGTTGATGCCGATGACGCGTCCCTGCTTGTTGGCGTGCGTGCCGAGCGCGACGACGACCCGCTGCCCCGACAGCCGGTGCCGGCTCTCCACGCAGTCGCCGGCGGCCCAGACGCCGTCGACGGCGGTGCGCATGCGGGCGTCGACCGCGATCCCGCCGGAGGTGCCGAGCGGGATGCCGGCCTGCACGGCGAGCGCCACGTTCGGCCGCACGCCGAGGCCGAGCACGACGAGGTCGGCCGGCAGCCGCCGTCCGCTGGCGGTGACGACGGCGGAGGCGCGTCCGTCGTCCCCCGTCTCGATCTCGGCCACGCCGTCGGACAGCACCAGCTCGATGCCGAGCCGCCGGACGGCGTCCGCGACGAACGCGCCGATGTCGGGGTCGAACGTGCCGATCGGTGTCGCGGACTGGTCGACGACGGTCACCTCGAACCCGCGGACGTGGCAGGCCTCGGCGATCTCCAGGCCGATGTAGCCGCCGCCCACGACGACTACCCGGCGCACCCGCCCGCTGTCGAGCTCGTCGCGCAGGTCCTCGCCGTCGTCGAGGGTCTGGACGCCGTACACGCCGGCGGCGTCGATGCCCGGCACGGGCGGGCGCATCGGGACGCTGCCGGTGGCGTAGACGAGCGCGTCGTAGGGCTCGCTGCCCTCGCCGTCCGGACCGCGGAAACGCACCTCCCGCCGGTCGAGGTCGATCGCCGTGACCTCGGTGCACATGCGCAGGTCGATGCCCGAGGCGCGGTGCTGCTCCGGCGTCCGGGCGACAAGGTCGGCCTCGGAGGCGACCGCGCCGCCGATCCAGTACGGGATGCCGCAGGCCGAGTACGAGGTCGCCCGGCCCTTCTCGAACGCGACGATCGACAGGTCGTCGGGTCCGCGGCGCTTGCGGGCCTGACTCGCCGCACTCATGCCGGCGGCGTCGCCGCCCACCACGACCAGCCGCTCGGTCATCCGCACCTCCGTCACACCCGTCCGGCCGACCGCCCCTGCGGGGACCGCCCGTAGCCTGGACCGGGTGGAGACCGTCGCACAGACCGCCCTGGCCCACCTGACGGCGACCCCCCTGGCGCTCGGCCCGCAGTGGCTGAGCCCCGAGAGCATCGCCGCCGCCGGGCTGCTCGCCCTGCTCGCCGTGGTCTTCGTCGAGAGCGGCCTGCTCGTCGGGTTCTTCCTGCCGGGCGACTCGCTGCTGTTCACCGTCGGCGTGCTGGTCGCCAGCGACAGGCTGGGCATCCCGCTGTGGCTGCTGCTCGTGTCGGTGCCGCTCGCGGCGATCGCCGGTGACCAGGTCGGCTACTTCCTCGGCCGCAAGGCCGGGCCGCGGATCTTCAACCGCCCCGACTCGCGGTTCTTCCAGCAGGAGCACGTCGACAAGGCGTACGGCTACTTCGCCCGGTACGGCGCCCGCACCATCGTGCTGGCCCGCTTCGTGCCGGTCGTGCGGACCTTCGCGCCGGTCGTGGCCGGGGTCAGCCGCATGGACTACCGGACCTTCGTCACCTACAACGTCCTCGGCGGGGTGCTGTGGGGCGCCGGCGTGACACTGCTCGGGGTGTTCCTCGGCGGCATCCCGATCGTCGCCGACAACGTCGAGCCGATCATCCTCGGGATCGTGGCGATCTCGTTCATCCCCATCGGCGTCGAGCTGCTGCGGGCGCGCCGGCAGCACCGCTCGGGGCCGGCGCCGCGGCCGGACGTCGTGCCGCAGGCGGACCTGGACTAGCCGGCGCCCGGGCCCGCGCCGCGCGCGCCTCGCGCCCTCGCGCGGGTGATCATGCAACTACGGCTGCGCCGGCACCCCATCCGGTGCCGGATCTGCATGATCACTGGGTCAGGGCGGGGGACCGGGTCACGTCGGCATCGGCACCTCCGCGGTCCGCCGGCAGCGGCAGGCGGACCCGCACCGTCGTCCCGGCCCCCGGCGCGCTGAGCACGTCGGCGGTGCCGCCCGCGCTGGCGGCCCGCACGCACAGCCCGGCGAGGCCCGTCCCGCCGGCGCCAGCGGATGCGGGATCGAACCCCGGCCCGTCGTCGCGCACCTCGAGCTCCAGCGCGCTCCCGCGCAGCGACGCCCGGAGGGTGAGCGCCGCGCCGGGCGCGTGGCGAAGCGTGTTCTGCACGGCCTCCTGGGAGCAGTACCAGGCGGCCAGCTCGACGTCGCGCGGCAGCCGGACGCCGGCCAGGTCCGCGACGTCGACCCGGACTCCCCCGGCC
>JALYMN010000242.1 GCA_030773675.1 Actinomycetota bacterium | reverse complement strand
CGACACGCCAGCGTGTCGCGACCACGACGACGCACGAGCGGAGAGTCCCTGCCGCGGAGAGGCGGCAGGCCCCCACCCGCGAGCGCTACACCTCCGCGAAAACCCTGGCGTGCTCGGCCCGCAGCTGCCGCTTGAGCACCTTGCCGCTCGGGTTCTTCGGCAGCGCACCCGTCACGACCACGTGCTTCGGCGTCTTGAACCCGGCCAGCCGCGCCCGACAGTGCTCGACCACCTGCTCCGGCGTCAGGCTCGCCCCCTCCTTGGGCACGACGACCGCGACCACCGCCTCGACCCACCTCGGGTGGTCGACGGCGAACACGGCCACCTCGGCCACGGCGTCCAGCTCGTACACGACCTCCTCGACCTCCCGGCTGGCGACGTTCTCCCCGCCGGTCTTGATCATGTCCTTCTTGCGGTCGACCACGGACAGGCGACCCTCGTCGTCCATGACCCCCAGGTCGCCGGAGTGGAACCACCCGCTCCGGAACGTGGTCGCCGTCGCGTCGGGGTCGGAGTAGTAGCCGAGCGTCGCGTGCGGGCTGCGGTGCACGATCTCGCCGACCGTCCCGGGCGGCACGGGCCGGTCGTCGTCGTCGACGACGACGGTCTCGGCGTTGAGCACCGGCCGCCCGGCGGAGCCGGCGTGCGACAGCTGCTCCTCGGGCGGCAGGACCGTCGCCAGCGGCGACATCTCGGTCTGCCCGTAGAAGTTCCAGAGCCGGACGTCGGGCAGCCGCCGCTGCATCTCGCGCAGCACCTCGACCGGCATGGGCGAGGCGCCGTAGTAGCCCTTGCGCAGCGACGACAGGTCGGTGCGGTCGAGCTCGGGCGAGCGCAGCAGGGCGATCCACACCGTCGGGGGGCAGAACAGCTTCGTCACCCGCTCCGCCTCGATGGTGCGGAGCAGCCGCACCGGGTCGGGACCGGGCAGCACCACGCTCGTCGCGCCGAGGTAGACGTCCGGGCCGAGGAAGCAGTCGAGCTGCGCGCAGTGGTAGAGCGGCAGCGAGTGGACCTCCACGTCGTCCGCGGTCATGCCGCCCTCGACCACGCACGACACGTACTGCCACAGCAGCGAGCGGCTCGACAGCAGCACGCCCTTCGGCCGCGACTCCGTGCCGCTCGTGTACATGAGCCGGAGCGGGTCGTCGTCGGCGAGGACGACCTCAGGCGGCAAGCCGGGCTCCGCGACCCACGTGTCGACGTCCTCCCAGCCGTCGGGCACCGCAGCGCCGGTGAGCCTGAGACACCCGCGCAGCCGGACGTCGCCCCCGGCGCTGGCCTTGACCGCGACGTCGAGCAGCGCGTCCTCGGCGACGAGCGCGACGGCGCCGCTGTGGCCGAGCACGAAGCCGACCTCGTCCGGCCCGAGCATGAAGTTCACGGGCACCAGGACGACGCCGAGCCGCGCGCACGCGAACGACAGGACGACGTACTGCCAGCAGTTGTGCGAGAGCAGCGCCAGGCGGTCGCCCTTGGCGAGGCTGCGGGCCGCGAGCGCCGCGGCGGTGCGGTCGATCGCGGCGTCGAGCTCGGCGAACGTCAGCCGGACGTCGCCGTCGACCAGGGCGGTCCGTGTCGGGACCCGGCGCGCCGAGCGGCGGGGCAGGTCGCCGAGGGCGTGCGTGCGCGCGTGGGCGACGAGGCGGTCCACCTCGGGCACGACATCGGTCATGGCAGCTCTTCCGCTCACGAGGGGCCCCGACCCTACGGCGACGGTGTGACGCTCGGCACCCCGTCGGACGGCTCCGGCTCGACCTCGACCTCGTCCTCGTCCTCGTCCTCGTCCTCGTCGTCGAGCTCGTCAGCCTCCTCGACGTAGGACTCCGGGGTGCGGCGCTCGACCTGCACCGAGCGCCGGCCGACCCCGCCGACGGTCACGTCGTCGACGGCGAGCAGGGCGCCGTCGGT
Source organism: Actinomycetota bacterium (assembly GCA_030773675.1). The sequence continues at coordinate 2,784 of JALYMN010000242.1, read as the reverse complement.
GCGCGACAGGTGCAGCACCGACATCTGCAGCGGCAGCGGCTCGGCGTCCTCGAGCGTGCGCAGACCGGCGCCGCCGGACGAGCCCTGAGTCAGCTCGAGCGTCCCGTCGCCGGTGCGGCTGCGCCGCTCGTGCACGTGCCCGTCGAGCACCAGCGGGACGGTGCCGAACAGCGGCACTGCCATCCGCGGGTCGTGCACGAGTGCGATCTGCACCGGGCGCTCCGACCGCTCCACCGCCGCTGCCAGCTGCTCGCCCGCCGCCTCGAGCTGCTGGGCCTGGGCGGCCTGCACCTCGACGTCCACCTCACGGTTGGGCGTGTACAGCGGGTCCCCGGTGCCCGCCCAGCGCAGCCCGGCGACCTCGACGACGGTCGAGCGGTCCAGCACGACGGCGTTCGGGAAGCGGTCGACCGCCGCCTGGGTGAGGAAGGAGTCGTGGTTCCCCCTCACGTAGAGGTACGGGACGCCGAGCCGGCCGATCGGGGTGAGCAGCCGGTTCTCCGCCACGCTGCCGAGGTCTGTCAGGTCGCCGGTGTCGACGACCGCCTGCACGCCGAACTGCTGCACGAGCTCGCGGGCCAGCCGGAAGCTCTCCGGGTTGTTGTGGACGTCGGACATCCACAGGACGCGCACGCTGTCCTCGGCCGGCGGAGCCACGGGCAGGCTCCCCACGGCGGTGTAGACGCGCGAGACGCTCGCGGTCAGCTCCGCGATGCGCTGGCTGTAGGCGTCGAACGCCTCCACGCGCCCGACGAGCACGGGCGCCTGCGCCAGCAGGCCGGTGAAGCGCGGCTCGCTCACCGCGCGCGGAGTGAGCGTCAGCACCGCGGCGACCCCGGACGACGCCAGCGCGGCCGCGACCACAGTCGTCCCGACCACGACCTCCCGCACCCGACGGAAGACCACGGCGCAGGTCGCGCCGGCCGCGAGCAGGGCGACGAGCACCCCGGTCGCCACGACGTGCCGCAGCCCCTCCCGCGAGTCCGCGGCGACGCTGCTGCCGATCGCGCGTCCGGGGTCGCTGCTGCGCAGCAGGACGCGCGCCTCGTCGGGCCGCACCCCGGTGACCCGCACCCGGACCTGCAGCGGGCCCGCGTGCGTGGCGAGGTCGAGCCGGCCGAGCGGCGGGACCTCCACGCGCACCCCGCCGGACACGGACGGCGTCAGGCGCAGGCGCGCGTCGACGGGCCCGACGTCCTGGGTGACGCCGGCCCAGCTCGCCATCGCGGTGGTGCCGGCTCCGAGCGCGACGACGGCGACGAGGAGACCGCGCACGGCGCGGGCAGCCACTCGGCTGCGGACGAGCGCAGCGACGCGACCCGCCCTCCGCGCCATGCCCCGTCCCCCGTGTCCGCGCCTCCCCGCGCACCAGTGTGCGGGTCCGGCACCCCGGCTGCACTCGCGAGGCCGCCGCCGGACGGTGCCTTCCGGCAGCCTGGGCGTCGACCGGGAGGAGTCGTGACGGACAGGTGACGACCGTGCCGCCTCGGACGCTGCGGGTAGGAGCGTGCCGCGGAACCCCCGAGCCGCCTCGGCACGAGCTGGACGACCCTGGCCGCCGCTCCGGGAGCGTGCTCACCCAGGACCAGCCGCTCGGCCCTGAGCTGCTCGACGGAGTGCGCCGGGCGGGGGCGCCTGCGCGAGGCGACGTACCGGGACCGCACGTCGTGACTCTCCGGCGCGCCGACGCGCGGTGAGGCGTCGGCTGACCGCGCTGCGCGCGTCGCTCCGCACCGGCTTCCGGGCGGTGCCGACGCTCTGCGTGCTCGTGGCCGCCGCTCTCGCCCTCGGCCTGGTGCGGCTGGACCGTGCACTCAACGAGGGGCTGGGGCGCTTCACCTTCGGCGCCGGCCCGGAAGGCGCCCGCGAGGTGCTGTCCGCGATCACCAGCTCGATGATCACGTTCACCGGTCTGGTCTTCTCGATCACCATCGTCGTGCTGCAGCTCACCAGCAGCCAGTTCTCACCTCGCGTGCTGCGGACGTTGTTGCGCGACCGCGTCACCCGTGGCGCTCGGCGTGTTCGTCGCGACCTTCGTCTACGCCGTGCTCGTGCTGCGCACGGTGAGCAGCCTGGACGACGAGCGCTTCGTCCCGTCGGTCTCCACCACCGTCGGACTCGGCCTGCTGCTGCTCAGCGTGGGGATGTTCGTCACCTACATCCACCACGTCGCGACGGCCATCCAGGTGTCGTCGATCATCCGCTCGATCGGGGACGAGACCCGCGCGGCGATCGACCGGCGCTTCCCGCCCGGCGGGCAGGAGCCCGCCCGCGAGCCGGTGTCGCCCCCGCTCGGGCCGGTGACCGGCGTCGTGCCCAGTCCTGGCCTCGGGGTGGTGGTCCGCCTGGACGAGCGGGCGCTGGTCGACGCGGCCACCGAGGCGGGGGTCCTGCTCCGGTCGCGCTTGCACCTCGGCGACTTCGTGCCCCAGGGCGCACCGCTGCTCGACGTGCACGATCCGGACGGCGACGGGCTGCAGCGGCTGGACCTGGCCCGGGTCCAGGCCGCGGTGCACCTCGGCCGCGACCGCAGCATGGAGCAGGACGTCGCCTTCGGGTTCCGCCAGCTCGTCGACATCGCCGAGAAGGCGCTCTCGCCCGGCATCAACGACCCCACGACCGCCGTCCAGGCCCTGGACGAGTTGCACGACCTGCTCCGCCGGCTGGCCACCCGGCCCCTGCGCGACGGGCTCTTCCCCGACGACGACGGCGTGACTCGGCTGGTCGTGCCGCCGGACCGGTTCGCCGACTACCTCGCCCTGGCCCTCGACGAGGTCGAGCGGT
>JALYMN010000241.1 GCA_030773675.1 Actinomycetota bacterium | reverse complement strand
GCCGCGCTCGCTCGGATCGGCGCCTCGCTGCAGGCCGCCGCCGCCGAGCGCGAGGCGGCCCACACCGCCCGCAGCGTCACCGAGGGAGAGCTGCTGGCGCTGCGCGCCCGCACCCGCGAGCTGGCCGCCGAGCTCGACCGGCTCACCGACGTCGTCCACCGCGACGAGGTGGCCCGCGCGGAGCAGCGCCTGCGGCTGGAGGCCCTGGAGGCCCGGGCGCTCGAGGAGCTCGGCGTCGCCCCCGACCAGCTCGTCGCCGAGTACGGGCCGCACCTGCCGGTGCCGGTCGAGGACGCCGACCCGGCGCCGTACCACCGGGCCGACCAGGAGAAGCGGGCCGCGGCCGCCGAGCGGGCGCTGGCGCTGCTCGGCCGGGTCAACCCGCTCGCGCTCGAGGAGTACGCCGCGCTGCAGGAGCGCTCGTCGTTCCTCGCCACCCAGCTGAAGGACCTCGAGGCCACCCGGCGCGACCTGCTCACCGTCGTCGCCGAGGTCGACGAGCGGGTGCTGCAGGTGTTCGCCAGCGCCTTCGACGACACCGCGCGGGAGTTCGGGCAGGTCTTCGCCACACTGTTCCCGGGCGGCGAGGGGCGGCTTGTGCTCTCCGACCCCGGCGACCTGCTCAGCACCGGGATCGAGGTCCTCGCCCGCCCCGCCGGCAAGAAGGTGAGCCGGCTGTCGCTGCTGTCCGGCGGCGAGCGCTCGCTCACTGCGCTCGCCCTGCTGGTCGCGATCTTCCGCGCCCGGCCCTCGCCGTTCTACGTGATGGACGAGGTCGAAGCGGCGCTCGACGACCGCAACCTCGGGCGGCTGCTCGCGCTGTTCGAGCACCTGCGCGAGACCAGCCAGCTCATCGTCATCACCCACCAGAAGCGGACGATGGAGGTCGCCGACGCGCTGTACGGCGTGACGATGCGCGGCGACGGCGTCTCCGCCGTCGTCAGCCAGCGGCTGCGCGAGCCGGGGAGCGCGTGAGGCTCAGCCCTTCGCCGGCGGCTCGGGGACGGTGAAGGACTCGCCCGGCTGGACGTCGACCGGGTCGGGCCCGCCCTGCAGGATCTCGTTCGCCTTCTCCGTGGCGTTCCGGTCGGGCGTGCCGCTGTTGTCGAGCTCGTTGCGCAGGCGGGCGCGCTGCGTGTCGTAGCCGTGGCTGCCGGGATCGGGCACGGGGTCCTCCAGGAGGCGGGGGCGGTGAGGTCAGCGGTGCACGACCGCTGGCGAGGGTCACTACCCCTCCCAGCTCCCCATAGTGGTGGGGCCTGCTGGTGGTGGGCCTGGTCGAGCGGTACGGCGACGACGTCCCACCGTCGTCGGGAGGCGGCCGCGCGACCCGGCCGCGCGCGCACCCGCTCAGGTGATCGACTGCCGGCCCGCGGTCCCGATGACGTCTGGGTGAGCACACCGGCGCCCTCCTTCCGCGGGATCGGTCAGGCGCGCCGGCCTCCGGACGACGCGGGCCCGCCGGCGGGCGACGTGCGGGCCGTGCCGGCGGCGGTGCTGTCGGCAGTCCTGTCGGGAGGGCTCCCGGCGGCCGCCTGCGCTGTCGCGGAGGGACCAGGCGGCGGGTGGCTCGTGCCGGCGCTGCTGGGCGCCCTCGGCCTCGCCCTGTACGGGCTGTGGCGTCGGGGGAGGCTCGTGCAGCGGCTGCGCCACCGCTCGCTGCACGACTCGCTGACCGGGCTGCCCAACCGCGCCCTGTTGCGGGCGCGGCTGCGCGAGTGCCTGCCCCGGGAGACGTTCGCCCTGCTGCTGCTGGACCTCGACGGGTTCAAGGCGGTCAACGACTCGCGCGGGCACAGCGCCGGTGACGACCTGCTCGTGGAGTGCGGTCGTCGCCTGCGCGCGCGGCTGCGCGCCGGCGACACCGTCGCCCGGCTCGGCGGCGACGAGTTCGCGGTCGTGCTGCCCGACCTGGACGCGCACCAGGCGCGGGTCGTCGCGACCGACCTGGTCGCGGCCCTCTCGGCGCCCGTCCCGCTGCGCGGGCACACCGTCAGCGTGGGCGCCAGCGTGGGCGTCGCGACCGGCCGGCCCGGAGCGACGGTCGACGACCTGCTCGCCGAGGCGGACGTCGCCATGTACGCCGCCAAGGGCGCCGGGCGCGGGCGGGTCGAGGTGTACCGGGAGCACCTGCGCGCGGCGAGCGTGCGGCACTACGAGCTGGAGGACGACCTCCGCAGCGCGCTCGACGGCGCGGGCGTCGACGTCCACTACCAGCCGATCTTCGCGCTGGAGAGCGGGCGCATGATCGGCGTCGAGGCGCTGGCGCGCTGGTCCTCCCCCCGGCACGGGCAGGTGAGCCCGCTGGAGTTCATCGGGATCGCCGAGCAGAGCGACCTCATCGCCCGGCTGGGCGCCGGCGTGCTGGAGCAGGCCTGTGGGCAGGCCGCCGCCTGGATCGCGTCCGGCCTGGACCTGCGCGTCGGGGTCAACCTGTCGCCGCGCCAGCTTGCCGACGACGAGGTGGTCGAGACCGTCGGGGCGGCCCTGCGGCGCACGGGCCTGGACCCAGCGCGCCTGGTGCTGGAGGTCACCGAGTCCCTGCTCGTCGACGACGACGCCGTGCGCCGCCTGGTGCGGCTGCACGAGCAGGGCGTGCGGATCGCCGTGGACGACTTCGGCACGGGCTACTCGTCGCTGTCCTACCTGCGCCGCCTGCCGCTCGACATCGTCAAGCTCGACCGCTCCTTCGTGCAGGGCATGGCCGCCGACCGGGGGCAGCAGGCCCTCGTCGACGGCATCCTCCTCGTGTGCAAGCGGCTGGGCCTCGACGTTGTCGCCGAGGGCATCGAGACCGACGCCGAGCGCGGCGCGCTCCTCGCCCGGGGCTGCCGCATCGGGCAGGGGTTCCTGCTTGCCCGTCCGGCCGCCGCCCCGGGCCTGTCGCGGGCCCTGGCGTCGGCCGGGCACCTCGTTGCCGCCTGACATCACCTGCGCCGGGCCCACGGACGGGTGCGGTGCGCCACCGGGCGCAGCCGGAGTCTCCTCGGCCGGCCTCCGGGCCGGGTCCCGGGCCTTTCGGCTGGTAGTAGTAGGGCGTGATCGAGCTCCTCGGCCTGCTGGTCGCCGTCCTCGTGCTGTCGCTGGTGGGCGTGATCGCCCTCGTCCGCAGCCCCGGCCGCCGCCGCACGCTGCCCCCGCCGCGACCGCAGCCCGGCGTCGACTACCGCCCCGGCACCGGCGACGACGCCGAGGTGCCGCGCGACACCGCCAAGCGGACCGTCGACACCCTGTCGCTGCCCGACGAGACGCCGCCCGGCGGCGGCCCGCGCGGCACCTCGCCCGCCCCCGTGCTCCCGGACGACGCCCCCGTGCTCCCGCCCGACACCGAGGTCGTCGAGCCGCAGACGCCGTCGCTCGACGTGCCCGCGCCGACCGCCGGGCGGCTGGCCCGGCTGCGCTCCCGGCTGTCCCGGTCGCAGACCACGCTCGGCCGCGGCCTGTTCGCGCTGCTCACCCGCGACAAGCTCGACGAGGACACGTGGGAGGAGGTCGAGGACACCCTGCTCGGTGCCGACATGGGCGTCGCGGCGACGACCGAGCTGGTCGGGCGGCTGCGCACCCGGGTGCGGGTCGACGGCGTGCGCACCGTCAGCGAGCTGCGCCCGCTGCTGCGCGAGGAGCTCGTCGCCCAGCTCGGCGCGGACGTCGACCGCTCGCTGCACACCCTGCCGCACGAGACCGGCCGGCCGGCCGTCGTCCTCGTCGTCGGGGTCAACGGCGTGGGCAAGACGACCACCTGCGGCAAGCTCGCCCGGGTGCTCGTCGCCGACGGGCGCAGCGTCGTCCTCGGCGCGGCCGACACCTTCCGCGCGGCTGCGGCCGACCAGCTGCAGACCTGGGGCGAGCGCGTCGGGGCGCACACCGTCCGCGGCGCGGAGGGCGGCGACCCGGCGAGCGTGGCCTTCGACGCCGTCAAGCGCGGCACCGAGGAGAAGGTCGACACGGTGCTCATCGACACCGCCGGGCGGCTGCACACCAAGACCGGCCTCATGGACGAGCTGGGCAAGGTCAAGCGGGTCGTGGAGAAGCACGGCCCGGTCGACGAGACGCTGCTCGTCCTCGACGCCACGACTGGGCAGAACGGCGTCATCCAGGCCCGCGTGTTCACCCAGGCCGTCGACGTCACCGGCATCGTGCTCACCAAGCTCGACGGCACCGCCAAGGGCGGCATCGTCGTCGCCGTCCAGCGCGAGCTCGGCATCCCGGTCAAGCTGGTCGGGCTGGGCGAGGGGCCGGACGACCTCGCGCCCTTCGAGCCCGAGGCGTTCGCCGACGCCCTGCTCGGCGACGAGGCGGCCCTCTGAGGTCCGTGTGAGCCGGGCCACGGTCGGGGAGGCTGCGGGGGCTCAGCCAGACCCGCTCCCCGGAGGACGACCGTGACCACCGCCCGCAGCCCCCAGCGCACCGACGACGGTGGGGCGAACGCCGTCGGCTCGGGCCTCGACGTGATGCTCACCGACGCGGCGGCGGGCTCGCTGCGCCGCTGGCTGCCGGGAGCCGCCGGGCTGCGGCTGCTCGGCCGGCTCGCCGTCCAGCCCGGGCC
>JALYMN010000240.1 GCA_030773675.1 Actinomycetota bacterium | reverse complement strand
CCGCCCGCACCGGCGGACAGCGACACGACGTCGCGCACCACCTGCACCGCTTCAACAACTGGTGCGCCCAGTCCGGGCTGCCCGAGCTCGAGCGCCTCGCCGGCACGATCGAGGCGTGGTGGCTCGACGTCCTGGGATTCCTGCAGACCGGCGTCACCAACGCCGGCACCGAGGCCACCAACCGCACCGTCAAGACCGCCGCACGCACCGCCTGCGGCTTTCGCAACCTCGACAACCAACGGCTGCGAGTACGGTTCGCCTGCACCCGACGATCACGTCGGGCCACCGCCTGCTGAGGTGCAGTTCCCCCTCAAGTTCGAAGAGCCGCCATCGTGGTCCTCCTTGCCGTCGAGCCAGCAAGATCTGAGTAGACCGGGCAGCGGTCGGCGCAAGGAGGAGCAGCATGATCCTGTTCCGCCTTCGCGCGCTCGGCCGGCGGGCTGGTTCATGCCCAGTTGCCAGCGGGCGAGGTGGTGCGCGCCGACCTGCTCCAGTTCAGCGGGCGACCGGGTCGACCGCCACCGACCCCACCTGCGGCGGCACCGCGGGCACCTCGCCCGGCAGGCACAGCTCGGGGAAGGCATGTTCGTAGGCCTCGGCCAGTCGCGACAGCGCCGCCGCGCCATCCCCCTTGTACGACGAGCCGTGCATGATCGCCAGCGTGCTGGGCTCGAGCGCGGCCAGCCGGCGCAGGGTCGCGGGGAGTGCCGGGCTCAAGCTGCTGGCGCGGAAGACCTGCTCCGCCTCGATCGCCGGGTCGACCAGGTCGTCGAGCAGCGGTTCGTGCTGGCCGAGCTGCGAGCCGAGGTCCCCGCACAGCAGCGTGCCGGTCTGCTCCTCGAACAGCACCCGCGACTCCCAGTTGTGGGGCACGTGCGGGGTGTCGACGTGTCGCACCCGGCGCAGCCGCAGCTCCTTGCCGCCGAGGTCGAGCACCTGTCCGTCGGCCAGCGGAACCGGCGGGCGACTCAGCATGTCATCCAGCGACACCTGGCAGCCCAGCGCGCCGTGCGCCACCTGTGCCCGCGGCGCGGCGGCGAGGAACTGCTCGACAGCGCCGCACTCGTCGGCCTCCACGTGAGCAAAGGCGATCCAGCGCAGGCGCTCGAGCGGCACGACGGCAGCCACGGCCTCGCTGACGAGCGGGAACAGCGAACGCATACCGGTGTGGTAGAGCAGCGGCTCCTCGGCATCGAGGAGGAACTGGTTGAACGTGAAGCCCCGAGGCGGCACGTCGTCCACCAGAGTGGAGATGCGGTAGACGCCGTCGGCGATCTCATCGGTTCTCGTGTGCACGGCTACCCCCTCAGCTCGTCCCGGTGCCGGGCACGCTCCTCGCTCCCTCCTGGACCGTCAACGGCTGGCTGTCACGTTCCTCGTCCCGGACCCCGACCAGGACCTGTCCACGGACGACGACCGGCCGTTCCTGTTCGGCCAGCCCTTCGACGGCCCGATGCGGGGGCACGAGCCCGGCATGCCGGCGCACGACGACCTGCACGTCTGGACGCACGAGGCGCCCGACGGGCTGTTCGCGACCTGGAACCCGCGCGTCAGCTGCTGAGCAGCCCGCGCGTGCCGTCGACGGCGCCGCACCCGCGAGCGCGCGCGGTGCGGTAGGACCGTCGTACGTGCATCGGGCCTGCACCGGGCGCGGTCGGGCACCAGGAGGACGCAGTGCTGCACCACCAGGACGCCGCGACGGCTGAGCTCCTCACCCGGGCGGGGCAGGCCGCGCAGGCGCGGACGGCAGCGGACGAGGGCACCGACCCGGGGCGCGCAGCGGCGCTCGTCGCCGCGTACTACCGCCAGGTCGCGCCGGTGGACCTGCTTGGCCACGACCCCGACGCTCTCGCCGCGGCTGCGCTGTCGCACCGGCGGCTGGCCGAGCGCCGGACGCCGGGCGAGAGTCTCGTGCGGGTCCTCACGCCCGGGGTCGACGAGCACGGCCGGGCCTCGGGCGGCACCGTCGTGGAGGTCGTCACCGACGACATGCCCTTCCTCGTCGAGTCGGTCACGGCGGAGCTCGCGCGACAGGGACGCCCGGTCCGGCGCGTCGTGCACCCGCAGCTGCAGGTGCGCCGCGACCCGGCCGGCGTCCTGCTCGACGTCGTGCCGCCCGGCCCGCTGCCGTCCGCCGCGCCGACCCCGTCTGCGCTCCCCGAGTCGTGGATGCACGTCGAGGTCGACCGCGAGAGCGATCCGGCCGAGCTCGAGCGGACGGTGGACGGCCTGCAGGCGGTGCTGCGCGACGTCCGGCACGCGGTCGAGGACTTCCCCGCCATGCGCGAACGCGCCCTGCTCGCCGCCGAGGCGCTGGGACGGCTGCCGGACGGCGCGGACGGACCGGCCGGGGAGGCGCAGCAGCTACTGCGGTGGCTGGCCGACGAGCGCTTCACCTTCCTCGGCTTCCGGGAGTACCTGCACGCCGAGGAGGACGGCGAGCGGCTCGCGCAGGCCGTCGCGGGCAGCGACCTGGGGATCCTGCGCGACGACGGGCAGGCGCGTCGCCTCGCCGCGGGCGACGCCGAAACCCTCCGGCCGCTGACCGTGTCCAAGGTCCACACCCGCTCCCGGGTACGCCGGCCCGCCCACCTGGACCGCGTGGTCGTCAGCCGGTTCGACGCGGGCCGGGTCGTCGGGGAGCAGCACTTCCTCGGGCTGTTCGCCCCGGTGACCGCCACCGAGAGCGTCCGGCGGATCCCACTGCTGCGCGGCAAGGCCGCGGCGCTGCTCGCCCTCACCGGGTTCTCCGCGGACAGCCACCTGGGCAAGCACCTCCTGCAGGTGCTCGAGAGCTGGCCCCGCGACCAGCTGTTCGAGGTGCCGGTCGAGGAGCTCGAGCCGCTCGCGCTCGACGTCCTGCACCTGCAGGCGCGCCCGCGGCTGCGGCTGTTCCTGCGCCCGGCGCACGCCGGCCGTTTCCTCTCGGCGCTCGTGTACGTCCCCCGCGACCGCTACAGCGACGAGGTCCGGCAGCGCATGGAGCAGCTCCTGCGCCAGGTGTTCGGCACCGACAGCGCCGACTGCGACACGCGCATCTCGGAGTTCCCCCTGGCCCGCCTGCACTTCCTCGTGCCGCGCCCCGCCGACCGCGCCCTGCCCGCCGTCGAGCCGGAGGAGCTGGAGCGCGGGCTGGCCGCTGCGGCCCGCTCGTGGACCGACGACCTCGCCGAGGAGCTGGTCGCGGCGGTCGGGGAGCAGGAGGCGACCCGGCTGCTCCGCGCCTGGCCGGACGCGTTCCCCGAGGCGTACAAGGAGGACGTGCCGCCCCGCGACGCCGTGGCGGACCTGCGGCGGCTCGACGCCCTGGAGCCCGCCGTCCTCACCACCAGCCTGTCCGCCGCCGGGGAGCAGCCGGGCGAGCGCCGGTTCAAGCTGTTCCGCGAGGAACGGGTTTCGCTGTCCCGGGTGCTGCCCCTGCTCCAGGACTTCGGGGTGGAGGTCACCGACGAGCGCCCCTACCAGCTCCGTCGGCACGACGGCTCTCCGGCGTGGATCTACGACTTCGGGCTGCGCCTCGACCCGGCCGCGGTGGCAGGCCCGGAGGCGGCAGCACTGTTCCAGGAGGCCTTCGCCGCGACGTGGCACGGCGCCGCGGAGAGCGACGGGCTGCACGCCCTCGTCCTGCGAGCCGGACTGTCCTGGCGCCAGGTCACGGTGCTGCGCGCCTACGCCAGGTACCTGCGCCAGGCGGGCACCACGTTCAGCCAGGACTACCTCGAGTCCGCGCTGCTCGCGCACACGGGCGTCGTGCAGCTGCTCGTCGCGCTGTTCGAGGCACGTCTCGACCCGGCCGGGGGTGACGTCGGCGGAGCCCGCGCCGAGCGCAGCGCGCACCTGGTCGGACGGGTGCAGCAGGCCCTCGACGAGGTCGCGAGCCTGGACCACGACCGGATCCTGCGCTCGTTCCTCACGCTGATCTGTGCGACGACGCGGACCAACCACTTCCAGCACGACCGGCACGGGCCGAAGCCCTACCTGTCGGTGAAGCTCGACGCGCAGGCGGTCCCCGAGCTGCCCGAGCCGCGGCCCCGCTTCGAGGTCTGGGTCTACTCCCCCTGGACGGAGGGGGTGCACCTGCGCTTCGGGCACGTGGCCCGGGGCGGGCTGCGCTGGTCGGACCGGCGGGAGGACTTCCGCACCGAGGTGCTCGGCCTGGTCAAGGCGCAGGCGGTCAAGAACGCGGTGATCGTGCCCGTCGGGGCCAAGGGGGGCTTCGTGGTCACGTCGCCTCCCCCCACGACGCAGGGCGGCGATGCGCGGCAGGCCTGGGCCGCGGCCGGCACCGAGTGCTACACCCTGTTCATCCGCGGGCTGCTCGACGTCACCGACAACCTGGTCGACGGGCAGGTCCAGCCGCCTCCCGACGTCGTCCGCCACGACGGTGACGACGCCTACCTCGTCGTGGCGGCAGACAAGGGCACGGCCACGTTCTCCGACCGCGCCAACCGGGTGGCCCAGGACTACGACTTCTGGCTCGGCGACGCGTTCGCCTCGGGCGGCTCGGCCGGCTACGACCACAAGGCCATGGGCATCACCGCGCGCGGCGCCTGGGAGTCCGTGCGCCGCCACTTCCGCGAGCTCGGCCACGACACGCAGGCCGAGGACTTCACGGTCGTGGGCATCGGCGACATGTCCGGCGACGTCTTCGGCAACGGGATGCTGCTGTCCGAGCACATCCGCCTGGTCGCCGCGTTCGACCACCGGCACGTGTTCCTCGACCCCGACCCGGACGCCGCCGCCTCCTACGCCGAGCGCAAGCGGCTGTTCGGCCTGCCCCGGTCCACCTGGGCCGACTACGACCCGGCACTCCTCTCGCCGGGAGGGGGTGTCCACCCGCGGACGGCGAAGACGGTCCCGGTCAGCCCGCAGGTGCGCGACCGGCTCGGCCTCGCCCCGCACGTCACGGCGCTCGCCCCCGCCGAACTCGTCCGGGCGATCCTCACCGCCCCGGTCGACCTGCTCTGGAACGGCGGGATCGGCACTTACGTCAAGGCGTCGACGCAGAGCGCCGCCGACGTGGGCGACAAGGCCAACGACGCCGTCCGCGTCGACGGGGCGCACCTGCGGGCCCGCGTCGTGGGCGAGGGCGGCAACCTCGGGCTCACCCAGCTCGGACGCGTCGAGTACGCCCGGCGCGGCGCGGACGGCGGCGGCGGCCGGATCAACACGGACGCGATCGACAACTCCGCCGGGGTGGACACCTCCGACCACGAGGTGAACATCAAGATCCTGCTCGCCGGGCTCGAGCGGGAGGGGCGCCTGACCCGCGAGCAGCGCGACACGCTGCTCGCGGCGATGACCGAGGACGTCGCCCGGCTCGTGCTGCGCCACAACTACGAGCAGAACGTCGTCCTGGGCATCGCCCGCCGGCAGGCGGCCTCGATGCTGCCGGTGCACCAGCGCCTGCTCCGCTGGCTCGAGGAGCGGGGCGGCCTCGACCGCGGGCTCGAGTCCCTGCCCGACGACGCGGCTCTCGACGAACGCCGGGTCGCCGGCGGCGGCCTCACCGGTCCCGAGCTCGCCGTCCTGCTGGCCTACGTCAAGAACACGCTGACGGCGCAGCTGCTCGGCAGCGACCTCGCCGACCAGCCCTGGTCCGTGCGGGTGCTGCGCGCGTACTTCCCGCCGCAGTTGGTCCAGCGCTACGCCGACCGGCTGCAGGACCACCCCCTGCGGCGCGAGATCGTCGCGACGTCGGTGGCCAACCAGATGGTCGACCGCGCCGGGACCACGTTCGTCCTCCGGGCGCAGGAGGAGACCGGAGCGGCGCCGGCGGAGGTCGCCCGGGCCTTCGCGGTGGCCTCGGAGGTCTTTTCGCTCTCCGACTACTGGACGGCGGTCGAGTCGCTGGGCAGCGACGTCCCAGTGGAGGCGCTGACCGCGCTGCACCTGGAGGGCCGGCGGCTGCTGGACCGCAGCGTGCGGTGGTTGCTGCAGTCCCGTCGCTCGCTGCTCGACGTGGACGCCGAGACCGCCCGGTTCCGGCCGCACGTGGCGGAGCTCACCCTGCGCGTGCCCGACCTGGTCGTCGGCGGGGAGCGGGAGCGCCTGCGCCGCCGGGCCGCCGAGTACGAGGGGCTCGGTGCCCCGGCGGACCTGTCCCTGACGGCCGCGGCACTGCTCGACGTGTTCTCGCTGCTCGACGTCGTGGAGGTGGCCGGCCGCAGCGGCCGGCCGGTGGCCGAGGTCGCCGGGCTCTACTTCGTCCTGTCCGAGCGCTTCGAGGTCGACCGGTTGCTGACCCTGATCACCGCGCTGCCGCGGGCCGACCGCTGGGCGGCGCAGGCCCGGTCCGCGCTGCGGTACGACCTCTACACCGCGCTCGCCGACCTCACGGCGGACGTGCTGGCCTGCACGACGACCGCCGCCGGTGCGGCTCCGACCGAGCTCGTCGAGCGCTGGGAGGAGCGCAACGCCGAGGGCCTGGCGCGCGCGCGCTCCACGCTGGCCGACCTCGGAACGACCTGCACGTGGGACCTGGCCGCACTCTCGGTGGCCCTCCGGGTCATCCGCACGCTCGTCCGCTCCTGAGCGGTACGGCGGCAGCGACCACGCGTCCGGCGCAGGGCCGGACCCGTCAGGCCAGGGCGCGCGGGCGTACCCGTGGCACCGTC
>JALYMN010000239.1 GCA_030773675.1 Actinomycetota bacterium | reverse complement strand
GGCCAGATGGCTGAGCTCGGCGCGGACGCCCGCGACGCCCACATGGACCTGGGCCGCTTCGCCGTGCGCCTCGACCTCGGCCAGCTGGTCGTCGTCGGCCCGGAGGCGGGCGGCATCCACGCCGGGGCGGTCCTCGAGGGCTCCTGGGGCGAGGAGTCGATCCACGTCGACAGCGTCGAGGCAGCGGTGGCGCTGCTGCGAGAGCAGCTCGCGCCCGGCGATGTCGTGCTCGTCAAGGCCTCCCGCAGCGCCGGCCTCGAGCGCGTCGCTGCCGCCCTGCTGGACCCCGCCCTGCCAGGATCGGCTCCCGGAGGGGGTGCGCGGTGAGGTCGGTGCTCGTGGCCGCGGCGACCGCCCTGCTGGTGAGCCTGCTGTGCACCCCCGCCGTCGTGCGGCTGTTCCGTCGCCGCGGCTACGGCCAGGAGATCCGTGAGGACGGCCCGAGCAGCCACGCCACGAAGCGCGGCACGCCGACGATGGGCGGCGCCGTCATCATCGGCGCGACCGTCATCGGCTACCTCGTCGCGCACCTGCTGGTCATCGACCAGCCCGGCCGCGGGCCGACGGCCAGCGGCCTGCTCGTGCTCGGCCTCATGGTCGGCCTCGGCCTCGTCGGCTTCCTCGACGACTTCATCAAGATCCGCAAGCAGCGCTCGCTCGGGCTCACGGCGGCGGCGAAGTTCCTCGGCCAGCTCGTCGTCAGCGTCGCCTTCGCGGTCGGGGCGCTGCAGTTCCGCAACAGCGAGGGGCTCACGCCCGCGTCGACGCGGATCTCCTTCGTCCGCGACTACGACACGATCGCGCTCGGGTCGGTCGGGTTCGTGCTGTTCGCCTACCTGGTCATCACCGCCACCTCGAACGCCGTCAACCTCACCGACGGCCTCGACGGGCTCGCCGCCGGCGCCAGCGCCATGGTGTTCGGCTCCTACGTGATCATCGCCTTCTGGCAGTTCGGCAACGCCTGCGCCCGGGTCGACGTCCCGGGGTGCTACGAGGCGCGCGACCCGCTCGACGTCGCCCTCGTCGCCGCGGCCGCCATGGGCGCCTGCTTCGGCTTCCTGTGGTGGAACGCCTCGCCCGCGCGGATCTTCATGGGCGACACCGGGTCGCTCGCGATCGGCGGCACGTTCGCCGGCATCGCCATCGTGACCCGCACCGAGCTGCTGCTCATCGTGCTCGGCGGGCTTTTCGTCGTGGAGACGCTGTCGGTGATCATCCAGATCGGCTTCTTCAAGGCCACGCGCAGGCGGGTGTTCAACATGGCGCCGATCCACCACCACTTCGAGCTGGCCGGCTGGGTCGAGAACACCGTCATCGTCCGTTTCTGGATCATCGCCGGCCTCGCCGTCGCGTTCGGGCTCGGCGTGTTCTACGCGGAGTACCTGTCCGTGGCGCCCCTGCGATGAGGGGGCTGCCGTGACCGTGGCCTCGCCGTACGACGGGATGCCGGTGGTCGTCGCCGGCGCCGGTGTCAGCGGCGCGCCCGCCGCGCGGGTGCTGCGCGAGCTCGGCGCCCGGGTGACCGTCGCCGACGGCAGCGAGGAGCGGTCCGAGGCGCTGCGCGCCGAGGGGTTTCCCGTCGACGACCTGGCCGTGCCGCCGGCCGGCACCGCGCTCGTCGTCACCAGCCCGGGCTGGCGGCCGGACAGCCCGCTGCTCGTCGCGGCGGCAGCCGCGGGGGTCGAGGTGGTCGGCGAGGTCGAGCTGGCCTGGCGGCTGCGCACCGTCTTCCGCGGCGCCGCGGCCGCGCCCTGGCTCACCCTCACCGGGACCAACGGCAAGACGACGACCGTGGGGATGCTGGAGAGCGTCCTCGCGGCGGCCGGCCGGCGCACGGTGGCCGCCGGCAACGTCGGCCTGCCGCTGCTCGACGCCGTCCGCGACGAGCTCGACGTGCTCGCCGTCGAGCTGTCGAGCTTCCAGCTGCACTGGAGCAGCTCCCTGCGGCCGCAGGCCGCCGCGCTGCTCAACCTCGCCGACGACCACACCGATTGGCACGGGTCGTTCGCGGCGTACGCGCGGGCCAAGGCGAAGGTGTGGTCGGGCGGCACGAGCGTCGGCAACGCCGACGACGAGCAGGTGCGCCGCCTGCTCGACCGCGCCCCCGGACGGCGGGCCGCCTTCACCACCACGCGGGTGCCGCGGCCCGGCGAGCTGGGCGTCGTGGAGGACCTGCTGGTCGACCGGGCGTTCCCCGACGTGCCGGGGGAGGGCACGGAGCTCGCCTCGCTGGCCGACCTGGCCGTGCCCGGCGCCCACAACGTCGCCAACGCGCTGGCCGCCGCCGCGCTCGCCCGCGCCACCGGCGTACCGGCTGCTGCCGTGCGCGCCGGACTCCGCGCGTTCGCGCCCGAGCCGCACCGCAACGCACTCGTCGCCGAGGTCGACGGGGTCGCCTGGGTCGACGACAGCAAGGCGACCAACCCGCACGCCGCGGCCGCGAGCCTCGGCACCTACGACCCCGTCGTCTGGATCGCCGGCGGTCTGCTCAAGGGCGCCGACGTCGACGGGCTGGTGCGCGCCGCGGCGCCGCGGCTGGCCGGCGTGGTGCTGCTCGGGACAGATCGTGCTGTCCTCGCCGAGGCGCTGCGCCGACACGCGCCGCAGGTCCCCGTCGTCGAGGTGGCCCGGCTCGACACTGGCGCCATGTCCGAGGTCGTCGACGCCGCCGCGCGCCTCGCCCACCCCGGCAGCACGGTGCTGCTCGCCCCCGCCGCCGCTTCCATGGACTGTTTCCGCGACTACGCCGAGCGCGGCGAGCTGTTCGCCGAGCAGGTCCGGGAGCGCGCGTGACCCTGCTGTCCCCAGTCCCGGCGCCCCGCCCGGCCGCGGGCGCCGAGGGGCCTGCCGCGCGGGTCTCGCTGCTGCAGCGCCCCACCGCGTCGTACTACCTGCTGCTGGTGACGACCGGCCTGCTGCTCGTCATCGGCGTCGTCATGGTCTTCTCGGCCAGCAGCGTCCAGGCGTACGCCGTCAGCGGCCGCTCCTGGTCGACCGGGCTCAAGCAGGCGCTGTTCGTCGCCGTCGGGGTGCCGGCGATGCTCATCGCGTCGCGGCTGCCCGTGCGCGTCTACCGGCTCGCCGCCTACCCACTGCTCCTGCTGTCGCTGGCGCTTCTCGTGCTCGTCCTCGTCGTGGGGCGCAGCGCCGGCGGCGCGCAGAGCTGGATCGCCCTCGGCGGCGGGTTCAACCTGCAGCCCGCCGAGCTCGGCAAGCTCGCCCTCGTGCTGTGGGGCGCCGACCTGCTCACCCGCAAGCAGCGCCTGCTCGGCGACTGGCGGCACCTGTTCGTCCCGCTCGTGCCGGTGACCTGCCTGCTGCTCGGCCTGGTCATGCTGCAGCCCGACCTCGGCACCAGCCTCGCCACCGTGTCGATCCTCGTCGGCCTGCTCTGGGTGGTGGGCGCCCCGCTGCGCTGGTTCGCGGGCTTCTTCGTCGGGATGGTCGCGGTGGCCGTGGCGCTGGCCGTCGCCGAGCCGTACCGGATGGAGCGGCTGCTGGCGTTCCGCGACCCGTTCGCCGACGCGCAGGACACCGGCTTCCAGGCCGTGCAGAGCTTCTACGCGCTGTCGTCCGGCGGCTGGTTCGGGCTGGGGCTCGGAGCGAGCCGGGAGAAGTGGGCGGGCGGCCTGCCCGAGGCGCACACCGACTTCGTCTTCGCCATCATCGGCGAGGAGCTCGGCCTGCTCGGCACCCTCACCGTCCTCGCGCTGTTCGCCGTGCTGGTCTACAGCGGCGTGCGGATCGCCCAGCGTGCCTGCGAGCCGTTCGTCCGGCTGGCCGCCGCGGCGGTCACGACCCTGCTCGCCTGCCAGGCGCTGATGAACATGGGCGCCGTCGTGGGCCTCCTGCCCATCACCGGCATCACCCTGCCCCTGGTCTCCTTCGGCGGCTCCTCCCTGCTCGTCACCCTGGCCTCGATCGGCATGCTGCTGTCGTTCGCCCGCGCCGAGCCCGGCGCGCGCGAGGCGCTGCAGGCGCGGCGCGCGAGCTTCGCCGGGCACCGCCGTGCCGTCGTGACGGCGGCCCGGAG
>JALYMN010000238.1 GCA_030773675.1 Actinomycetota bacterium | reverse complement strand
GCGGGTCCGGCCCCGATGCGATCGCCGCCGCCGGGTTCGGCACCTCGCCCTCGCGCGGGACGAAGCTGCGCGAGCAGCAGAGCGACCTCAGCTACGAGGACTGGCGCGCCGAAGTGATGGGGATGGCCACCGTCCAGGTCTAGCTGGGCGGAACATCGGCGGACCCCTGCGCAGAGCGTCGTCCACCCGGTCGGGCTAGCACCGGAACGGTCCCTCCAGGCCGTAGACGGTGTGCGGGGCAGGCGCTTCACTGGTTGCAGCGACCGCGCCTGCCCCTTGGAGTTCTCCGTCCCCGTGCACACCCCGCCCCGTGCGGTGACGAACAGTCTGCCCACCGCGTCCGAGAAGGCCCTCGGCCTCGGCTGCGCCCGGTGCGGCAGCGCGACGCGGCTCGACCTCACCCTCGTCGACATCGAGCGGGGGCGGTCCTTCCTGCGCTCCCACACGCCCTGCCTGGCGACCGGCTGGGACGCCTGACCGCGCGTCGCCCCAGCAGCCGCAGCGCAGCCGCCTGTGGGACGGTGCGCCCGTGGACGCCGCACCTCCCCCCTCCGGTCGACAGCTCGAGCTGACCTCGGGACCGGCCCGGGCCGTGGTCGTCGAGGTCGGCGGCGGCCTGCGCAGCCTCACGCTCGACGGGCGGGCCGTGCTCACTGGCTACGCCGAGCACGAGCGGCCCGTCGGCGGTCGCGGGCAGCACCTGCTCCCCTGGCCCAACCGGGTGCGCGACGGCCGGTGGTCGTGGCGCGGCCAGTCCCAGCAGCTGCCACTTACCGAGCCCGCGGTGGGCAACGCCAGCCACGGCTTGGGGCGGTGGGGCGGCTGGGAGGTGACCGAGGCCGGGACGTCGTCCGCCGTGCTGCGGCACGTCGTGCACCCGCAGCCGGGGTGGCCTGGCCGGCTCGAGGCGACCTGCGCCTGGCACCTCGCGGCGGACGCGCTGACCGCGCGGGTGACCGTGCGCTCCCTCGCCGCCGAGCCCCTGCCGCTCGGCTACGGCGCGCACCCCTACCTCGCCCCGCGCACCGCGCTGGTCGACGACGAGGTGCTGCACGTGCCGGCGTCCCGGCGGCTGCTCACCGACGAGCGGGGGCTGCCGGTCGGCGAGGAGGAGGTGGACGGGTCGCCGTACGACTTCCGGACGCCGCGGCCGGTCGGCGACCTCGCCCTCGACACCTGCTACGGCGGGCTGGACCGCCGCCGGGACGGCAGCGTCGCGGTGCGTTTCGGCGACGTCGAGGTCTGGGGGGACGAGGCGTTCCGCTGGTTCCAGGTCTACAGCGGCGAGACGCTGCCCGAGCCCGAGCGGCGGCGCAGCCTCGCGGTCGAGCCGATGACCTGCCCGCCGGACGCCCTCAACTCCGGCACCGACCTCGTCGTGCTGGAGCCGGGCGACGTGTGGACCGGGACGTGGGGGATCCGCACCGTCGGCGCCGCCACGCCGTGACGCTCCGCGGCGCCGGAACGGCTGCGGCGCCATCGGGTCTGCTGCAGGGACGGCAGGTCCTGGCGCAGAGGCGGGGGAAGAGCGGGAGCGTCAGGGACGCGGACCCGGCGTACGAAGGAGGCGTCCGGCACGCTCGCCGGCAGCGAGCGCCTCCTTCACCTCGCTCACGCGGTGGGGCCCCGCGGCCAGGCGCCGCAGCACCTCCCGCTGACTGCACCCGTCGTCGAGCACTGCCTCGATGGCAGCGAGGACGTCGCGGCTGTGCGCCAAGTCCCGCTCCGCGCACTCCACACCTCGTCCAGCGGCCTTCAAGGCGTGGGCAGCCAGGACTGCCGGCGGGCAGGTGAAGGCGGAAGCCAAGCCGGTCACCGGTGCTCGACCTTGAGCAGGAGGGCGAGCCGGTCACGCTGCTCGGCCGTCAGCGGCGGGGCCCCGTCGACCACGCGCTGGATGTAGGCGGCCAGCCGGTCGGCCTTGAAGTCAGCGGCGAGCCGGTCGGTCTCGGGGTCGTCGGGGTGGTGGCGCCGCTTGGCGGCGAGGCGGGCGCGAGTGGAGCGCTCGTCGGGGGTCATCGGGCCTCTTCGCGGGCGTGATGAACACGCCCTCCGCTGAGAGGGCCGGAACGCTCAGGGGATCGCGTCCCAGGGTGTGGTGTAGCTCGTCGCGTGCTGCTTCGCGTTGAGCGGTGACTATGCCGTTTGCAGGGCGTGCTGGTCCATCACCTCGTCCGGGGAGTTGCGGCGGGGCTCGAGGACGGT
>JALYMN010000237.1 GCA_030773675.1 Actinomycetota bacterium | reverse complement strand
ATCGCAGCGCCGGAGGCACCGCTGCCCGGCGCCGAGCTGGAGCTGGCGATAGCGGCCGGCCTGGCCGGGCTGCTGCTGGCCGGGCCCGGGCGGATCGCTCTCGACCACGTCCTGGGCGTCGAGCGGGTCGCGGCGCCCACCGACCCGAGCCAGCCGGTGCCCGTGCGGGGTCCCGAGCAACACCGGGAGCCAGTAGGTGACGAGGTAGGCACCGGACACGGTGAGCACGGCCCCCGAGAGCCGGCGCAGCGCTCGGGCCGGAGTGCCGCTCATGACCGCGGCCGAGAAGGCCAGCAGGACGAGCACGGTCCCGGCACCCGCACCGTAGGCGACGAAGACGGCGAGGATCCCGGCGAGCGAGGCCGCTGCCAGCCTCTGGGCGACCACGGCGAGGAGCACGGCAACGTGCACGACAGGGACGACAGGGACGACAGGGACGACAGGGACGACGAGGCGTACGCGGCGCCGAAGGCGGCCATGCGACCACCGCCGGTGCCCGAGCGCGACAGCCAGCCGGTGTCCACCCGCACGCCCACGTGCCGGCCGGTGAACATGGCCAGAACCAGCAGCACGAGGACCCCGCCGATGGCGACGGCGACCCACGGCACGGCGCCGACGAGCGAGCGCAGCCCTGCGGCGACCAGCAGCCCGGCAACGGTGAAGACGGCGGCGAACCCGGCGCTGACTGCCAGGCCCACCCCCAGTGCCTGCGCCAGTCGCTGCGGCGTGGGCCTGGCCGAGGTGTCCCCGCTGACGTAGCAGGCGGGAAAGGCCGGCAGCAGCGCGAAGCCGCACCGGTTTCCGGCGGCAAGCATGCCGGCGCCGTAGGCGAAGGTCAGCTGGTTCACCTCACGCCGGCTGCGGTGAGCGCGCTGCGCAGCTGGCCCTGCCGGGTCGGGGCCGCGTCTCGGTACACGACGCTGCCCCCGGCGTCGGTGATGACGGTGACGTCCAGAGCGGTGACACCGGAAGGCCCGAACCAGGGCGCCGTCCTTGTCGTGTACCACGGGGTAGCGAGGGTCTCCGGCCGACCGCAGGAAGCGCTGAAGTGTCTGGGCGTCGTCGGAGGGGTCGACGTCGACGCGACCACCGACACCCTGTCCCCCCATCTCCCGTTCGAGTCGGTCGAGCGCCCGCGCCTCCGGCAGGCAGGTGCTGCACCATCCCGCGAAGCAGAACAGCGCGTGGGCTTGCTGGTTGGCACCACCACCCGCTGCCCCTGAAGTGCGGTGGCCGTGACCGGCGGCACCAGTGTGCCGACCTCGGCGCCGGAGTCCGCGGTCGCACCCGTGGCTGCGCGCCTCTGACGGCGGGGGCTTGGTCCGGCCGTCGCGGATCGGCACCACCCGCTCGGGGTCAGGCTGCAGGGGGCACGACCCGCAGGACGCGGTCGTCGTCTGGGCCCGGGTCCCCGCGCCCATCGGCGTTGCTCGTCGTCACGTAGAGCGCGCCGTCGGGACCCTCCACCACGGCGCGCAGCCGACCGTACTCGCTCTCGAAGAGCACCTGCTCGCCAGTGACCCGGTCGCCGGTGAACATCAGCCGGCGTAGCGATCGTCCGCGCAGCGTGGCGACGACGTACGAACCGGTCCAGCTGCTTCCCGGCAGGGAGACGAACGCCGCACCGGACGGCGCGACCGGCGGCTGGTCCCAGAGCTTGACTGGAGCGACGAAGCGGCCGTGGTCGTCGCCGAAGACCTCCGGCCAGCCGTAGTTGCCGCCCTCGACCACGATGTCGACCTCGTCGCAGCAGGACGGTCCGTCGAAGCCGCTCGGGCCGTGGTCGGTGATGACCAGCCGGTCGCTGCCGGGCTGCCAGTCCAGGCCCTGCGGGTTGCGGTGGCCGAGCGAGACGATCGCCGGAGCGTAGGTCGTGCCGCGGTACTGCTCGGGCGTCAGCCGGAGCACCTTGCCGTTGAGCCCGTCCGGGTCCTGGGCGAGCTCGCCGCGCCCGGCCTCGCCGGTGGCGAGATACAGGTCACCGTCCGGCCCGAAGCGTAGCCGCCCCGAGTCGTGGATCTCGCCCGCCTCGATGCCGTCGAGCACGACGGCATCGCGCTCCATCACGGCGTCCTCTCCGACCCGCCAGCGCTGCAGCTGCATGCCGTCGGAGGTGGTGGCGTAGAGGTAGGCGAAGCGCTGGCCCTCGGCGAACCGCGGGTCGAGGTCGATGCCGAGGAGCCCGCCCTCGCCTCGTGCGCTGACCTCCACCTCGGCGACCGGCTCTTCCCGCACCGTGCCGTCGGCCTCCAGCAGGCGCACCCGGCCCGGGCGCTCGGTCACGAGCACCCGGCCGTCGGGCAGGTGCGCGAGGTCCCAGGGCACCTCCAGCCCGGTCGCCCACACCTCGACGCGCGGGCCACCCGGCGCCCGCGCCAGCCGCGGCTCGTCCGGCGCGGAGGGCGCGGCAGAGGACGGCGGAGCCGGGGACGACGACGCGGCTGGCGTACCGGGGACGCCGTGCCGCCCGGACCGGCCCCGCTGCACCCGGCTACCAGGACGAGAAAGACCGCGGGCAAGGCTCTGCGTCGCACCGTGGGACCTTACCCGCGGGGCGCCGCTCATGACCGGTGCGCGTAGTTCAGGCAGCCGACCCTCGTGACCCGCCATGATGGCCGGTGACGTGCAGCTCGGTCACCGAGCCGTGTGCGACGTCGAGGTCCCAGACCGCTTCGATCGGGGCACGCAGCGCCTGCACGACGGTGCACTTGATGACGGCGCCGTGCCGTGGTGGTCGCGTAG
>JALYMN010000236.1 GCA_030773675.1 Actinomycetota bacterium | reverse complement strand
GCCGGCGGGTGGCGTCGAGCCGGGCCTCGCGCGACCGCGCCGCCGTGAGCGCGTCGCCGGTGGCGCGGCGGGCGGTGTGCCACAGGTCGACGCCCTGCAGCTGCGCGAGGAGCAGCCCGAGGGGGGTGGACAGCGCGGACACGGGACGGTCGACAGTGGTCACGCACACTCCCTAGGGGGCAAGGGGGGAGCGGCTGGGTCCTCAACCGTGCGCCTGACGGTAGGTGCTGCAGTTCCGGTCGTCCAGTCCGGGATCCCGGGTGCGGGGCCCGCGGCGTACGAGGCGCAGGTCCGGGTCGCCGACGACCTGCGTACCGCCATGGAGTCGCGCGCCGTATCGGAACAGGCCAAGGGACTCCTCGTCGGCCAGCGACGGTGCACTCCCGACGAGGCGTTCCAGATCCTGGTCCGGCTGTCGCAGCATCACGCTGCAGCCGCCCGGCAAGACGGTGGGGTTCCGCGGAAGGACCTCGCTCGTCTGACCGACGCGGCGGGTCCGCGCAGCCTCCGGACCGCTACGGCGCGCCGGACACGGTGCCCGTGTCCACGACCTCCTGCGCGACGTCGCGCAGCTTGACGTTGCGGCGCTGCGACGCGACGCGCAGGAGCCCGAAGGCCTGGTCGGCCGTGACCCTGTGCTGCGCCATGAGGATGCCCTGGGCCTGTCCGATCAGCGTGCGCGATTCGACCGCCCTGCGCAGTCCGCTGACCTGCTTCTCGTGGTCGTAGGCCAGGCCGGCGTGCGCGGCGAAGACGTGCCCGACGCGGACGGCCTCCTGCCCGAAGGCCTGGGCGTTGCTGCTGTAGAAGTTGAGCGCACCGCTCGTGTCGCGCTCGACGAACAGCCGGAACGACACCATCGACCTGACCCCGAGCTCCGTCGCGCGGTGCGCGAACTCCGGCCAGCGGTCCGTCGCGGACAGGTCCTGGAGCTCGACGACCTCCTGCTCCCAGATCGCGTCGAGGCACGGTCCCTGCCCCGTCTCGTACTGGACCTGGTCCACCCGCACCACGACGTCGCCCGTGGCCGCCGGCGTCTCGACCACCCGCCGGGAGCGGACCAGCGACACACCGGCGTGTTCGGCGCCGGGCACCGTCCGCACGGCCAGGTCGACGATGCGCTGCAACGTCGCGTCGAGGCCCTCCTGCTCGGCGAGCGAGCGGGCCACCTCGACGAGGGTGTCGGTCGACACCGCGGGCTGCTCCACGGTCCCCCTCGAGCGACGTCGGTCCGTCCTGCCTCCTGGTCCTGCGCCGCGACCGTACTTCCCCCGGGTCCGCACCGCCGGTGTCGACGCGAACCCCCGGCTCCGGCTCAGGGCGTGACGAGCACCTTGATCGACCCGCCGGCCCGCGACGCGGCCGTCTCGAACGCGCGCGCGACGTCGTCCAGGCCGAAGGTGTGCGTGACCATCGGCGACAGGTCGAACCGGCCGGACCGGACCAGCTCGAGGCTGCGCTCGTACTGCCCCCGGCCGCCGTTGCCACCGATGCCGAACACGGTCAGCGTCTTGGCCATGATGGGGATGACCGGCAGGGGCGGAAGGTCGTTCGCCCAGCCGATGTGCGCGACCTTGCCCTCCTTGCGGACGACGTCGAGCACGACCTCCGTCGACGCGGGGTAGCCCGACGTCTCGATCACGACGTCCGCGCCGAGGCCGCCGGTGAGCTCCGCGACCGCCTGCCTCACGTCGGTCGTCGTGACGTCGACGCAGTCGGTGGCGCCGTACGCGCGCGACACCGCGAAGGGCTCGGGGCGCGCGTCGGTGACGATCAGCCGGCCGGCGCCGGACAGCGCGGCGAGACGGGTCAGCGCCAGGCCGATCGGGCCCTGGCCGAGGACGAGCACGCTCTCGCCGAGCACGATGCGCAGCCGGTCGACCGTGTTGAGGCCGACGGCGAGCGGCTCGAGCAGCGAGGCCTGCCACGCCTCGACCCCGTCGGGGCGGGGCACGAGGTTGACCCGCGGCACGGCGACTCTCTCGGTCAGGCAGCCGTCGGACCACAGCCCCATGAGCCGCTTGCGCCGGCAGTCGGCGAGCTGCCCGGTCGTGCACGCGGCGCACTCGCCGCACGGCAGCGAGGGCTTGACGGCGACCGCGGCGCCGACGAGCGCGGGGTCGACGCCGTCGCCGACGCCGTCGACCCGGCCGGCGAAGTCGTGGCCGGGCACGCGCGGGAAGGGCGTGTCGATGCGCCCGTCGTACTGGTGGATGTCAGTGCCGCACAGCGAGGCCGACTCCACCCGCACGACGACCCAGCCGGGCGGAGGCGTCGGCTCTGGCCGGTCCTCCACGCGGACGTCGCGCAGCCCGGCGAGGACCGCCGCCCGCACCTCAGGCCTCCGCCGGCAGCGCCCCGCGGCTGCGCAGCACGTCCAGCGCGTGGTCCACGTGGCCGGTAAGGTGACCGACGATCGGGCCGGTCCACTCGGCCACCGTACGGGTGCCGAGGTCGGGGATCTCGACCGTGCGGTCGAGCACGTCGCCGGTCGCCGGCAGGCAGGTAGCGAGCGTGCGCCGGGTGCTCGCGAGCTGGCGCTGCGCCAGCGCGATCGTCGGCGGCGGGTAGCCGAGGAGGTCGTGCCCGACCTCCTCGCGGAACAGGAAGACCAGCTCCGGGTCGCGGCGCACCCTCTCCGTCGCGGCGAGCCAGACGAGCGCGGACATGTTGATGTGCGAGACGAGCTGGGCCGCCGTCCAGCCGCCCGACGGGTGGGCGAGGTGCAGGTCGCCGTCACTGAGCCCGCCCAGAACGTCGGACAGCCGGGCCAGCGCAGCGTCAGCGTCGGCGGCCGCCGTCTCGAGCACCGAGGAGGTCGTGGTCATGGGCGTTCCCCTCACGTCAGGAGGACGGGACCGTCCCACCGCCGCCGGTCGGCGTACCACTGCTGCCGTCGAGGGGAGCCGGTCAGCGCCGGCGTCAGCCCAACGTGAAGGGGTCGCGGGTGGCGCCGGTGAGCTCGACCCAGACCGCCTTGGTCTCGGTGTAGGCCTTCATGCAGTCGACGCCGTTCTCCCGGCCGATCCCGCTCTCGCCGAAGCCGCCGAACGGCACGTGCGGCCCGACGACCCGGTAGGCGTTGACCCAGATGGTGCCGGCGCGCAGGCCGGCGGCGACGCGGTGGGCGCGCTGGACGTCCTTCGTCCACACCGACCCGGCGAGGCCGAAGTCCGTGGAGTTGGCGATCGCGACCGCCTCGGCCTCGTCGCGGAAGGTGGTGGCCGCGACGACCGGGCCGAAGATCTCCTCCCGGACCGCCCGCATCTGCGGCGTGGTGCCGGTCAGCACGGTGGGCTGCACGAAGTAGCCGCCGAGGCCCGGGACCGTGTCGCCCCCGCAGGCGATCGTCGCGCCCTCCTCCCGGGCGGAGGCGAAGTGGCTGACCACGGTGTCGAACTGCTTGTCGGTGGCGAGCGGCCCCATCTCGGTCTCGAGGTCCATCGGGTCGCCGATCCGTATGGTGCTGGCGCGGTCCACGACCTTCTGCACGAGCGCGTCGTGGACGTCGGCGTGCACCACGAGCCGACTGCCCGCCATGCAGGTCTGCCCGGTCGCGGCGAAGACGCCGCCGATGATCCCGTTGGCGGCGGCGTCGAGGTCGGCGTCCGGGAAGACGACCTGCGCCGACTTGCCGCCGAGCTCGAGCGTCGTCCGGGTGAGGTTCTCGGCCGCGGCGTGCGCGATGAGCTTGCCGACCTGCGTCGAGCCGGTGAAGGCGATCTTGTTCACGCCGCGGTGCGCGGCGAGCGCCTTGCCCACGGTCGGGCCCCAGCCGGTCACCACGTTGACGACGCCGGGCGGGAAGCCGGCCTCGTCGACGAGCTGCGCGAGCGCGAGGGTGCTCACCGGGGTGTAGTCGCTGGGCTTGATGACGACCGTGCAGCCCGCGGCGAGCGCCGGGGCGAGCTTCCAGGTGAGCAGCAGCAGGGGCGAGTTCCACGGCACGATCGCCGCGACCACGCCGACCGGCTCGTTGCGCGTGTAGACGAGGAAGTTGGGCTTGTCCGTCGGGATGACGGCGCCCTGCACCTTGTCCGCGAGACCGGCGTAGTAGTGGTACCACTCCGGCAGGTACGCCGCCTGGCCCGCCATCTCGCGCAGCAGCTTGCCGTTGTCGCGCGTCTCCAGCTCGCCCAGCTGCTCGGCGTCGCGGGCGATGAGGTCGCCCAGCCGGCGCAGCAGCTTGCCCCGCTGCGTCGCGGTCATCGCGCCCCACGGCCCCGACAGGGCGGCCCGCGCCGCGGCGACCGCGTCGTCGACGTCGGCCTCGTCCGCGTCGGGCACGCGCGCCCAGGGCCGGCCGTCGTACGGGTTGATCGAGTCGTGGGTCCGCTCCGACCGGGCGCCGACGGCGCGGCCGTCGACGTACATCGGGAACTCGCGGAGCGTGCGGTCGTCCAGCGTCGTCATGGAGAGCTCCTCCGGCTCGGCTGGGGCGCAGTCTGTGCCGCGCGGGCCCGGGCCGCAACGGGTCGCGGAGCGGAGGGCACACCGGTGCCGGTCAGCCCATGACCTGCCGCAGGTCCTCGGCCAGCCGCGCCCGCTCGTCGTCCGGCAGCTGCCGCAGCAGCGGGACGACGACGTCCTCGACCATCCGCAGGTGCTCCCGGACGTCGTGCACCGTGGACCGGACCTCCTCGGGCGGCGCCTCGCTGGTCAGCTCGTCCTGCTCGCGCAGCCGGGCGAGCAGCTGCACCTGCCGCCCGCGCACGTCCGCGACCGCTCCGGCGCCCGCGAGCTCCTCGGCGGCGGGCAGCACGACCCGCAGCCCGGCCGCCTCGTGCTCCACCAGCTCGCGCACGACACCGCCCCAGCGCAGCCGCAGCGCCTCGCGGTCCCCGGCGTCAAGCAGCTGGCTCACCTCGTCGAACACGCCCTCGAGCTTGTGGTGCTCGGCGAGGACGACGTCGACGACGTCTGGCGCGCCCGCGCCCCCTCCTCCGGCGCTCGCGACCACCCCGGTGTCGGCGCTGCCGCCGTACGGCGGGAGCCCGGCGTCGTCGCGGGGGGTGTCCGGCTGCTGGTCCTCGCTCATGGTCCTCCTCGGGTCTGGTGGTGCCCCTGCCCTTCCCCGCCCCGGGACCGGTAAGAGGTGCTCCGGTCGAGAAGTCGCCCCGGCGTGTCGGGGCGGGCCGGGGAGCGGGATGCTCCGCGCCGCAGGGCCCGCCACCGGGCCTTGACCCCGACCCGGAGGAGCCGCATGAGAGTGACCCTGGACGGCAGGGCGCCGTCGCTGGCCGACGGCGCCTGGGCTGCGCCGACCGCCGTGCTCGTCGGCGACGTCGCGCTCGGCGAGGGCGCGAGCGTCTG
Organism: Actinomycetota bacterium; assembly: GCA_030773675.1. Next base: position 1,114 of record JALYMN010000236.1, on the reverse strand, counting down.
GTATGGCGCGGTGCTGCGCAGCGAGTACGAGCCGATCCGGGTGGGCGCGCGCAGCAACGTCCAGGACTGCGCGGTCGTGCACGTCGACCCGGGTTTCCCGGCCACGCTCGGAGACGGCGTCACCGTCGGGCACGGCGCCGTGCTGCACGGCTGCACCGTCGAGGACGACGTGCTGGTCGGCATGGGCGCCACCGTGCTCAACGGGGCCCGCATTGGCACCGGCAGCATGGTCGCCGCCGGGGCCCTCGTGCTCGCCGGCGCCGAGGTTCCGCCGGGCAGCCTGGTCGCCGGGGTGCCCGGCAAGGTGCGCCGCGAGCTCACCGACGAGGAGCGGGAGCTCGTGCGGGCGAACGCCGAGATCTACCTCGACCTGGCCCGGCGGCACGCGGGCGCGACGGGGGGTTGAGGGCCGCGTCGGCAGCGACAGGCCGCTTTCACCGGACGGTGGTCGGCGAGCGCGGTTCGCAGGCCCACGGTCAGTGCCGGCGCTGGGCGTCGATCTACTGCATCCCCCGGCGCGGTGCCTCGCTGCAGTGCGTCCCGCACACCGGCCTCGACGGTCGTGCTGCATAGCGATGCTCGTGCCGGCCCTGACGCGTGCAGAGCACGTCTTCTGGACGTCAAGGGACCGCGGGTAGCCGGCGTTAGCCTGGCTCCCGTGTCCACATGGGAGGAGCGAGCGGCGGAGGCCCGCCGGCTCGGGCGACAGGTGAGAAGCGCTGACGCCGACCGCCGGTTGCTGGACCTGCTCCTCGACAGCGACAACACGGCGGTCAGCCAGGCCGCTGCTGACGCCCTGTTGGAGCAGGACGACGCAAGGGGCCTGCGGGTCTACGTCAAAGCCTTCGGGCAGGCGGAAGAGGACACCCGTAACAAGTTGGGTGACTGCCTGTATGACGACAGCGGCTCACGCTGGGATGCGGTCGCCCTCCGGCTGCCGAGCCTGCTGGCGGACGCCGAGCCCGAGGTAAGCCAAGGGGCAACCGTGTTGGCGGAGCACATGCGGAACCAAGCTCGGCACCACGAAGGGTAGGTGCCGTTCTCGGCTGACAGGTCCCCGCGACGGCCACCGCGTATCTTCGCGCCGTGACGAAGACCGAGTGGCTCGTACAGA
>JALYMN010000235.1 GCA_030773675.1 Actinomycetota bacterium | reverse complement strand
GCCTTCGCGGGCGCCTTCGCGGGCGCCTTCGCGGGCGCCTCGGCCGACGTCTTGGCCGACGTCTTGGCCGACGTCTTGGCCGCCTTCGCCGGCGCGTTGCCCGCCTTGCCCCCCTTGCCTGCCTTGTCCGCCTTGCCCGCCTTGTCCGGAGCCTCGGCCGCGGCCTCCGCCGCCTTCGCCGGCGCCTTGCTGGTCGTGGCGGCTGCTCCGGTCGTCTTCGCGGGCGCCTTGGCCGGGGCCTTGGCGGCCTTCGCCGGCGCCCGGTCCGGCTCCGCGTCCTGCGTCTCGCCCGCGGTCCTGCGCGGCGCTTTCCGGGAGCCGGCCTTGCGGGCAGGAGGCGCCGGCTCGCCGTCGTCCGCCTCGCCGGCCCCGGGCGCCGGAGCGCCGCGGTCCTTCTTGGCGGCCTCCACCGACGCGCGCAGGGCGGCCATGAGGTCGACGACCGTCCCGGACGTCGGCTGCGCCGCCTCCGGCTGCACGACCTCCCGGCCCTCGACCTTGGCCTCGATGACGGCCTGCAGCGCCTCGCGGTAAGAGTCCTTGTACTGCAACGGGTCGAACTCGCCGGACAGCGTGTCGATGAGGCTGCCGGCCATCTGCAGCTCCTGCGGCCGGACCTCGACGTCCTCCTCCAGGAAGCCGAAGTCGGGCGTGCGCACCTCGTCGGGCCACAGCATCGTCTCCAGCACGAAGACGCCGTCCCGGACGCGCAGCGCCGCGAGCGACTCGCGGTTGCGCAGCGCGACCTTGACCACCGCGACCTTACCCGACTGCTCCAGCGCGTCGCGCAGCAGCACGTAGGGCTTCACCCCGGCCTTGTCCGGCTCGAGGTAGTAGCTCTTCTCGAAGAATATGGGGTCGAGCTCCTCCAGCGGCACGAACTGCAGCACGTCGATCGCGCGGCTGGTCGTCAGCGGGAGGTCCTTGAAGTCCTCGTCGGTCAGCACGACGGTCTCGCCGCTGGACAACTCGTAGCCCTTGGCGATGTCGCCGTAGGAGACCTCCTCACCGTCGGCGGCGGCGACGCGCTTGTACTTGATGCGGCTGCCGTCGCTGCGGCGCACCTGGTGGAAGGAGACGTCCTTCTGCTCCGTCGCGCTGTAGAGCTTCACCGGGATGGTCACCAGGCCGAAGCTGATCGCGCCCTTCCAGATCGACCGCATGGCCCGCTCCCGTCCTCGACGCTCTCGCGATCACGCTAGAGCGGTCGGGGCCTCAGGGCCAGGTCGGGTGCGCCTCCACGTAGTGCCGGACCAGCCAGAGCGGGTCGCACGGGACGCCGCACTCGGGGCAGCGCCCAGACGGGCGCTCGGCGTCCAGGTCGACCACTCGGTCGAGCTCGACGGTCTCGCGCGGCGCGGGCAGCTGCACCAGGTCGACCTGCGTGCGCAGCCGCAGGTCGAGCGCCCGGCGCTGCAGCAGCGCGGCGGCCTGACCGCCGTTCATGCGGCGGTCCGTCGCCCGCCGGAAGTGGAGGACGGCCGCCTGCGTCTGCCGGCGGTCGCCCCTGCGGCGGTCGCCCGACACGGTGACGTCCGTGCTGCGCCTGCGTTCCATGCACTGATGGTGACGCTGCGACTGCGGAAAGCAATCCCCCATCTGGGTGACGGGCTTCGGTGCCGGCGGTGGTAGGCGAGCGGCGGGGTAGAGCTCGCGCGTGTCCCTCCCCCGCGACCTGGCGCCGATGCTCGCCACGGCCGGGGCGCTGCCGCCCGACGACGTCGGCTGGGCCTATGAGGTCAAGTGGGACGGCGTGCGCGCGCTCGTCGCCGTCGACGCGGGCACGGTCCGGCTCACCAGCCGCAACGGCAACGACGTGACCGGCGCCTACCCCGAGCTGGTCGGGCTCGCCGGCGCCCTGCCGGGACCCGCCCTGCTCGACGGCGAGGTGGTCGCCCTCGACGCCCACGGGCGGCCCGACTTCGGCCGGCTGCAATCACGCATGCACGTGCGCCGTCCGCCGCCGGACCTGCTGCGCAGCGTGCCCGTGACCCTCGTCGTGTTCGACCTGCTGCACGACACCGCGCCGCTGCTGGCCCTGCCGTACGACGCCCGGCGCGCGCGCCTGGAGGCGCTCCCGATCGCCGGAGCGCACTGGCAGCTGTCCCCCTCCTTCCCCGCGGACGGCGCCGCCGTGCTCGCGGCGACGAAGGCGCAGGGCATGGAGGGCGTGGTCGCCAAGCGGCGCGACAGCCGCTACGAGCCCGGACGCCGCAGCGACTGCTGGGTCAAGATCAAGCACACGGTGCACCAGAGCGCGGTCGTGGCGGGCTGGAAGCCGGGCGAGGGCGGCCGGTCGGGCCGGATCGGCTCGCTGCTGCTCGGCGTCCAGGGCGCCCCCGGGCTCGTGTTCGCCGGCCACGTGGGCACCGGCTTCACCCAGGCCGAGCTGGCGCGGCTGTCGGCGCTGCTCGCGCCGCTGCGCCGCCCCACAAGCCCGTACGCGACGGAGGTGCCGCACGAGCACGCCCGGCACGCCGTCTGGGTCGAGCCGGTGCACGTGGTCGAGGTGGAGCTCGCCGGCTGGACGCGGGACGGGCGCATGCGGCACCCGTCGTACAAGGGGCTGCGCCCGGACCTGGACCCGGCGGACGTGGTGGGGGAGACGTGAGCAGCACCAAGGTCGTCGTGGAGGTGGAAGGGCGGCAGGTCGCGCTGACCAACCTGGCCAAGGTGCTCTACCCGGCGGTCGGGTTCACCAAGGCGCAGGTGCTCGACTACTACACCCGGATCGCGCCGGTGCTCCTGCCGCACCTGGCCGGGCGCGCGCTCACCCGCAAGCGCTACCCGGACGGCGTCCAGGGCCAGGTCTTCTTCGAGAAGAACGCGCCGCGCGGCACTCCAGACTGGGTGCGCACCGTCCGGCTGCCGACGCCGGGCTCGAGCAAGGGCCGGGAGACGATCGACTTCGCCGTCGTCGACGACCTGCCGTCGCTGGTCTGGACGGCGAACCTCGCGAGCCTCGAGCTCCACACGCACATGTGGCGGGTCGACCGGCAGGGCCGCGCGCAGCCGCCCGACCTCGTGGTGTTCGACCTCGACCCGGGACCGCCCGCGACGGTCGTCGAGTGCTGCGAGGTCGCACTGCTGCTGCGTCCGGTGCTGCAGGCCGACGGGCTCGAGCCGCTCGCCAAGACCAGCGGGAGCAAGGGGATGCAGCTCTACGCCCGGGCCGACGGCTTCGGCTCGAGCGAGGAGACCAGCGCCTACGCCAAGGTCCTGGCGCAGCGGTTCGAGCAGAGCGCCCCCGACCTCGTCGTGCACCGCATGACGAAGGCGCTGCGGCCGGGCAAGGTGCTCGTCGACTGGTCGCAGAACAGCGCCGCGAAGACCACGGTGACGCCGTACTCGCTGCGGGCCCGGGAGCGCCCAACCGTGTCCACCCCGCTGTCCTGGGACGAGGTCGAGGCCTGCAGCGCCCCCGACGACCTCGTGTTCACCAGCGACGACGTGCTCGCCCGGGTCGCCGACCGCGGCGACCTGTTCGCGCCGCTCGTCAGTCCTTGAGCAGCGCCCCGACCGGGCTCGCGTCGAGGTCGGCGAGCAGCTCCGCCACGTTGCCGTAGACGGCGGCCGCCCCCGCCTCGCGCAGCTCCAGCTCCCCGATGCCGCCGACGAGCACGCCGATGCAGGCCACGCCGGCGGCGTTGGCGGCGCGGACGTCGTACACGGTGTCGCCGACCATGACCGCGCGGTCCGGCTCCACCCCGGCTGCCTCCAGGGCCAGGCGCACGAGGTCGGGCGCGGGCTTGCTCGTCGCCACGTCGGCCGACGACACCACGGCGTGCACGACGTCGTCGCAGCCGATCTTGTCCCGGAAGTCGGCGGTGTCTTCCTCACTGCCGCTCGTGGCGTAGACGACCCGCAGGCCGCGGTCGGCGCAGGTGCGGATCAGCTCCTGGACGCCGTGGAACGGCCGGCAGCGCTCGCGCAGCGGAGCCCAGCCGCGGCTGTGACCCTCGACCACGGCTTCGTCGGGCACGCCGAGCAGCGTCTCGACGAGGTCCTCGCTCCCCCGCCCGACCGCCCGGTGGATGTCGAAGCAGCTCACCTGGTGGCCCTGCTCCTCGAACGCCTCCCACCAAGCCAGCACGTGCAGGTAGACGGTGTCGAGGAGCGTGCCGTCGACGTCCAGGACCAGGGCAGCAGGCCGAGTCATGAGGCCCGGCTACCCGGGTAGGGGCGGCTCGACCACGCACCCACGACGCACGCCGAGAGGAGGGCCCGTGACCGGCGTCCCCGCCGAGGCCCTGGCCGACGACGCGCTCGAGCGGGAGCTCGCGCACCTGCACGAGACCCGCCACGACACGTTCCTGCACGGCAGCGACGACGCACTGGAGTTCCACACACGCCGCACGCAGGAGCTCGAGGCCGAGTACCTGCGCCGCAACCCCGACCGGGTGCCCGACGCCCGCCGCACCCGCGCCGGCTCCCGCGAGCTCTCCGGACAGGACCCCGCATGAGCACCCCCGACACCCCCTCGACCGCAACCGCCGAGGACGTCGCCGAGCAGCGCGCGACGCCGACCGGCGACGCCGCCCCTCCCGCGCTGCCCGATCTGCCGCTCGAGGCCCCGGACGCCGACGCGCTCGAGCAGTCCGCGGACGCCGGGCCGGCGCCGCACCGGGTGGCGCGCGAGGTTCCGGCCGAGGTCCCGGAGGCCGACGCGGTGGAGCAGGCGCAGGTGGAGCCCCTGGACGAGGACGCCTACCGCGAGTGAGCCGTCCGCCGTCGCCCGCGAGCGCTCTGGCATCCTGCCGGCCGTGACCTCCACGCCCGTCGGTCGCGAGCCCGCCGTCGCGCGCGGCACCCGGCTGCCCCGGACCGCGCGGCGGCAACAGCTGCTGGCCGCCGCGCAGGAGGTCTTCGTCGCGCAGGGCTATCACGCCGCGGCGATGGACGACATCGCGGAGCGGGCGGGCGTGAGCAAGCCCGTGCTCTACCAGCACTTCCCGGGCAAGCTGGAGCTGTACCTGGCGCTGCTCGACCAGCACGCGACCGACCTCGTCGAAAAGGTGCGGCAGGCGCTCGACTCGACCACCGACAACCGGCAGCGCGTCGAGGCCTCGGTCGCAGCGTACTTCGACTTCGTCGCCGGCGACGGGGAGGCATTCCGCCTGGTCTTCGAGAGCGACCTGCGCAACGACCCGTCGGTGCGCCGCCGGGTGGAGCGGATGACGAAGGAGTGCGTCGAGGCGATCGCCCGCACCATCGCGCACGACACCGGGGCGCGGGAGGACGAGGCCCTGCTCCTGTCGGTCGGCCTGACCGGCCTCGCCGAGGTCGGGGCGCGCTGGTGGCTGGCGAGCGGCGGGCGCATCCCGCAGGACCGCGCCGTGGAGTTGCTCGTCGGGCTGTCCTGGCGCGGGCTGTCCGGGACGCCGCGCACCGGCTGACCGCGGTCCGCGGCCCGCCTACGCCCACGGCGTACCGGCCGGTCGCGCTCCCGCTGCCGGGCTAGCCTGCGAGCCCCAGGACGTCGTGGACCGGAGGTTCCCGTGGAGGTCAAGATCGGCGTGCAGCACGCCGCCCGTGAGCTCGTGCTCGAGAGCGCGCAGAGCCCGGAGGACGTGGCGAAGCTCGTCGGCGAGGCCCTGCGTGCGGACCTCGGCGTGCTCACGCTCGTCGACGACAAGGGACGCCGCGTGCTGGTGCCCGCCGACAAGCTGGCCTACGTCGAGATCGCCGAGTCCGAGCAGCGCAGGGTCGGGTTCGGGGCGCTCTGACGCGGCACCCCCTCGCGCGATCGTCACTCAGTCGTGTGACAGTGGCGACCCCACGTTCGACGGTGAAGACAGAGGGAACAACCTCCTCATGAGCGGGGCCGGTCGGCCCCTCTGCTGAGGAGGACCTGTGATCTCTTTCATCATCACGATGCTCATCGTCGGTGCCATCGCCGGCTTCGTGGCCCGTGCGCTCGTCCCCGGACGCGACCCCATGAGCGTGCCCATGACGATCCTGCTGGGCGTCGTCGGCTCGTTCGTCGGCGGCTTCCTGGGCAGCCTCATCTTCGGGGGCACGCTCGCCCTGCGCCCCAGCGGCATCATCGGCTCGATCATCGGCGCCGTCATCGCGCTGCTGGTCTACCGCGCCACCAGCCGCGGCGGCGTCGGCGCCGGCCGCAGCCGCGCCCGGCTCTAGCAGCACACAGCACCGCCGGAGGCCGGCCTCCCTCAGGGGGCGCCGGCCTCCGGCGTGCCGGCTCCCGCCCGTCGTCCCGCGTCCCGTCCGGCCCGG
>JALYMN010000234.1 GCA_030773675.1 Actinomycetota bacterium | reverse complement strand
GCGGCGGCTTCTCGTGCGCCACGCTCCCGGTGCCGCTGGTCGAGGGCGACCCGGCGCGCGGCACCGTCCCGCTGGCCGTCGTGCGGCGGACGGCGTCCGAGCCCGACGAGCGCCTCGGCTCGCTCGTGGTCAACCCGGGTGGTCCCGGCTCGAGCGCCGTCGAGTACCTCCGGCTCGCCCACGCGGCGCTGCCGGCCCCGGTGCGCGAGCGCTTCGACGTGGTGGCGTTCGACCCGCGGGGCGTCGGGCAGAGCGCTCCTGTCCGCTGCGCGACGACGGCGGAGCTGGACCGGTACTTCGCCCTCGACCCCACTCCGGACGACGCCGCGGAGCTGACCGCGTACGAGCGCGGCAACCAGGCGCTGGCCCAGGGCTGCCAGCGGCGCAGCGGGCGGCTGCTGCCGCACGTCTCGACCGACCAGGCGGCGGCCGACCTGGAGCGCGTGCGCGCCGCGCTCGACGACGGCGAGCTCAACTACCTCGGCTACTCCTACGGCACGTCCATCGGGGCGGAGTACCTGCGCCGCTGGCCGACCCGCGTGCGCACGATGGTGCTCGACGGCCCGCTCGACCCCGCGCTGACCTGGGACGCGCTCGTCGAGGGGCAGTCGCGCGGCTTCGACCGCGCACTGATCGCCTTCCTCGACGACTGCGAGCGGACCCGCTGCGCGTTCCGCCGCGCCGTCGCGGGCGACCTGCGCGAGGCGTTCGACCGTCTCGCCGCGCGGGTGGAGCAGGCCCGCCTGCCGGTGCGCGGCGGTCGCAGCGTGGGTCCGGGGGAGTTCACCCTCGGCGTGGGCGCGGGGCTGTACAGCCGGGAGCAGGGGTGGCCGGCGGTCGCCGGTGCCCTGGCCGCTGCGGACGACGGCGACGGCAGCGGTCTGCTCGCGCTGTCCGACAGCTACCTCGAGCGCGGCGAGGACGGCTACGCCAACGTCAGCGAGGCCAACCTGGCGGTCAACTGCGTCGACCGGCCCTGGCCGCGCGACCCGCAGCCCTACCTGGACCTGGCCGAGCGCGTGCGCGCCGACAGCCCTCGCTTCGGTCCGGCCATCGCGCTGTCCGGGCTGGCCTGCGCCTACTGGCCCGTGCCGCCCGCCGGCCGCCCGGCTCCCGTCGCGGCGCCGCAGGCGCCTCCCGTGGTCGTCGTGGGCACCACGCGCGACCCGGCCACGCCGTACGAGTGGGCGGTGGCGCTGTCGGAGCAGCTCGAGAGCAGCGTGCTGGTGACGCTCGACGGCGACGGGCACACCGTGTACCGGGCGGGCGGGCCGGAGTGCGTCGTGCAGGCCGTCGACGCCTACCTGCTCACCGCTCGCGCGCCCGCCCCTACGCGCTGCTGAGCGGGTGGCGGGACGGGTGCCGGACGACCGGGAGCGGCGGGCGACGTGTGCGGGCGCGGTCCGGTGGTAAGTGCCCCCGGCAGGATTCGAACCTGCGCTTCTACCTCCGGAGGGTAGCGCTCTATCCCCTGAGCTACGGGGGCTCGGGGCGGACGGCGACGTTACCAGGGCGCACCGGCACGACGCCGCCGCGCAGCACAGTCGGGAGAGACGGCTTGTCGGATAGGTTCACCTGATGCCCAGCAGCCTCGGCAAGGTCCTGGTCGTCGACGACGACGACGTGATCCGACAGCTCATCACGGTGAACCTCGAGCTCGAGGGCTTCGAGGTCACCGCCGCGGTGGACGGCCAGGACTGCCTGGACAAGGTGAAGGACGTGGAGCCCGTGGTGGTCACGCTCGACATCATGATGCCGCGGATGGACGGTTGGGAGGCGGCCGAGCGGCTGCGCGCCGATCCGGAGACCGCCGGCATCAAGATCGTGCTGCTGTCGGCCCGGGCGCAGGAGGCGGACCTGCAGCGGGGCGTGACGCTCGGCGTCGACGCCTACCTGACCAAGCCGTTCGACCCCGACGAGCTCATCGCGACCGTACGGCGGCTGGCCGGCCTGCCGGACGAGCAGTCCTAGCGGGCCGGTCTCCAGCTGGCCGGCGCGCGGGCGACTACCGGCTGGGCGAGGGCGCGGGCGCCGAGGCCGGCCCGGAC
>JALYMN010000233.1 GCA_030773675.1 Actinomycetota bacterium | reverse complement strand
GCCGGCGGCGAAGGTGGTGAGCACGTCACGGGCAAGCTGCTTGCGGTCCGGGCCAGGCACGGGCCTCCTCCGGTCGGTTCCCAAGAGAAGACCGCCGCGGCCGCCGAACTCATCGCCGCCGACGAGCCGCGGCCGGTCAGCACGACTCGAAGTCACGCTGTTCGGCGACGAACGGCGCGCGGCCGACGAAGCGGGGGTCGGTGAGCTGCTCGACGAGGAGGCGTCCGAGGTCGGCGCCCGTCAGCCGGTCGCGCACCCCGAGCTGCAGGTCGGTCCCGGCCTGCACCCGTCCGGTGGCGGGACCGTCGACGAGGTGGGGTGGGCGGACGAGCACCCAGTCCAGGTCGCTGGCCATGACGAGGTCGGCCTCACGCTGGCGGTCGGCATCGCCCGCCCCGCGACGAGTCGCAGCGCACGCCCGAGCACCCTCGCCCCGAGCCCCTTGCGGTCACGCGGGCGCATCGACGCCGGCGCCGCTGACCACGACCAGCCGACGCGTGCCGTGCTCGCGCATCGCGTCGATGACGAGCGGGAGCGCGCGTTCGTGCGGTCCGCCCTCGCGAAACGAGCGTCCACCCAACCGGCCATGGTCGGGACGTAGTCCGCGGGGTAGGCGACGCCCGGGAACTGCGGGGCCGCCGGCGGCAGCGCGGTGCCGCGGCGCGGGACGAGCAGGGCATGTCGGCCTGCGGGAACGTGCGCACGGCGAACGGGACGTCGCCGCCGACCGCGGCGCCCATGGCCGTCGCGCTCTCGCGGGCGGGGACGACCTCGTCACGGCCGCCCCACACCCCGAGCACGGGCTGCTCGACCGCCCGCCACGCCCGGTCCGGACGGAAGTCCAGATCGCCGTAGCGCCCGATCGGCCCCGGTCCGTCCGTGCGCTCGGCCGGCGTCCGTGCAACACGCGGAACGCCGGGTGACGGCCCGCCTGACCGCGCCGGCGATGCCGTCGTCGCGCAGGTTGCCCTGATCGGCCCAGTGCTGCTGGCGGCTTGGCGGCAGGCCGGACGTCGACACGGCGATCACCCCCGCGACGTCGCGGTTGCCGGCCGCCGTGAGCGGCGCGACGAAGCCGCCCTCGCTCAGGCCCCACAGGAACACCCGCCGTCGCGGACCTCGGGCGGCCCGCGAGCCAGCGCGTCAGGGCACGGGCGTCGGCGGCGAGCCGGGCGTAGGAATAGCGCTCCGACCCGGTGGACCGGCCGCTTCCGCGCTTGTCGAACACGAGCGCGGCCACCCCGGCGGCCGCGAACCGGTCGGCCACCGGCCGGTGCGAGCGGCCCAGCGCGGCACCCGCGCCGGGCAGGAGCACGACTCCGGGCACGGGCCCGCGACCGTCTGGCGCGACGAGCGTGACGGCGAGCAGGGCCCCGTCCCCGCCGACCGTCGCCGTCCGCACCGCAGCCGCCGTCGGCGGGGCGCCGACCAGCAGGAGCCCAATTGCCGCGGCCGCCACGGCGAGGAGGACCACGAACGCGCCTCCCGGCCGACCCGGTCGCCGGGCCCCGGTCAGCCGCCGTCACGCCCCCGTTGCACCGCGGGCACCGCCCCCGGCGACGCGTCCACGAACCGCCCGTCCTCCTGGATGACCTCGCCGTCGGCCAGCAGCCGCCTGCCCCGCCGCAGGTCGCGGATGAGTTCCCCGCGGACTCGTTCACGCCCCCCGTTTCCGGATAGGAGCGCCCGAGGGCGAGGTGCAGGGTGCCGCCGATCTTCTCGTCCACGAGCAGGGAAGGGGCGGTCCCCGCGGCCGTCCCGAAGCGCTAGCGAGTCACGCCCGTGCCACCCACTTCAAGCGACCTCGGCGTGCTCACGTCGAAGGTCTGGAGGACCGCCTCGGTGACCTCGCGGTCGAACGGTGCCCATGTGGTGCTCGAGCTCGCGGACGGCGTGCTCGTGGCCTGGGGCGCGCCGGTACGGACGGTCGGACGTCATGGCTTCGTAGGCGTCGGCGACAGCGAGGATGCGCGCCTCGAGGGGTACCTCGTGGCCTTGGAGGCCGTAGGGGTATCCGCGGCCGTCGGGCCGCTCGTGGTGCGCCAGCACCCAGCTCGAGATGTCCTCCATGCCGGCGGCGGCCACCATCCGCGCCCCGAGCTCAGCGTGCTTGCGCATCTCGGCGAACTCGGCCTCGGTCAGGCGCGCTGGCTTGCGCAGGATCTCGTCCGACACCCCGAGCTTGCCGACGTCGTGCAGGATCCCCGCCAGGCGCAGGCGCTCGACGCGCTCGTCGGGCAGGCCGAGAGCGCGCGCGACGTCCGCGCACAGGCGCCCCACCGTCTGCGAGTGCGATGCGGTTCCAGAATCGCGAAGGTCGAGCGCCTCTGCCAGCACGAGCACGGCCTGCAGCTGCTCCGCGGGCGCGTGCGCATGCAGCGACTCCAGCAGGCCCTCCGAGAACACGACCGTGCGGTCGCGCCCGAGGTTCTTGGCGGCGTACATCGCCTGGTCGGCGTGATCCAGGAGCACCTCCGGATCGCAGCCGTGCTGCGGGAACGACGCGACACCCAAGGACGCTGTGAGCGAACGGCCGTCGGGGGCCTTGAGACCCGCACGTATCGCACGCCTGAGGCGCTCCGCAGCGACCAGCGCCTCGGGCTCCGTGAGGTGCGGCAGCACGATCGCGAACTCCTCGCCTCCCACGCGGCTCACGAAGTCCATCGCACGGAGCTGGCGGGAGCACAGCTCGGCGAACTCGCACAGCGCCTGATCGCCGCGACGATGGCCGAACGCGTCGTTCAGCGACTTGAAGTCATCGATGTCGGCCAGCACGATGCTGAGCGGCAGGTTGTGGCGACGCGCTCGTTCGATCTCCTGCTCAATCCGCTCGTGGTAGCCACGGCGGTTCGCCAGCCCCGTCAGGCTGTCGCGTGCCGCGCGATCGGCGAGCGTGTCGATCAAGTCATCCGAGCGCGCCCGCAGCGCGGCGGTGAGGACGCCCAGCGCGATCATCGTGCCGATCACCATCGCCCACCACGCGAGCGCGCCATCGCCGGTTCCGCCGACGGCGATCAGCGGGACGCCGCTGGCCAACGCACTCGCCGCCGTGAAGCCGATCGCATGGCTCCGGGGGAGGAAGTACCAAGCTTCCACCCCCACCCAGGCGTAGAACAGCAAGAACGGGCTGCCCGGCCCACCGGTGGCGTCTACGGCGACGCTCACGAAGACCACGCACACGAGCAACGCGCCGATCAGCCAGCGCTCCGGAAGCCTCTCCGCGGCCAGCAGGACAGCGCCACCGGACACAATCGCCAGAACCCCGAGCACCGCCGGCAACGAGCTGTCGTTCGGCGGCCTCAAGCCGAGCGCGAGCGTCAGCAGCCCGAGCGCGCCAGAACCGACGAACAGCAGGCCGCGGGTCCGCCAGGCGACGGCCAACGACGACATCCAGAGGCTCGACCCCGCGCCCGGGCCGTCCGCGCCCCTTGCCCTGAAGGATGGGCGCGCCTCGTCAGCTCCGCGGTCGGCAGCCTTCGTCGGCCGCCGCACGGGCAGTGCCTGATGGCGCGAGTCGCCATGTGAGGATGATCGGCACATGACCTCCGATACCTAAGGTCGAAGGGGGTGAGTCCTCCGCTGGCGTGCGTCAAGCAGCCAGGACGTCTGGATCAGGCCAGCCCCGGCGATGCCGTGGGGGCGAGGCCCGAGACCATGCATCAGACGAACTCTCCGTCGACCTGGATCTCCTCGCCGTCGGCGGTGAGGCGGCCGCCCTTCCGTAGGTCCAGGAACAGGTCCCAGTGCAGGGCGCTGTCGTTCACGCCACCCGTCTCGAGGTACGACCGCCCCAGGGCGAGGTGGACGGTGCCGCCGATCTGCCGTGGCGCAGCGGATGTGCGGCTGCGCGGGCGCGTCACGCACTCGCGTCGAGAAGCGTGCCCTGGCGGTTCGCCGCCTTCGTGCCGGTCATATGGACTCCGCCGTCGAAGACCTCGGGCTCGAGGAAGGCGCGCATCAGACGTTCGTGGGCCGCGTGGCGGAGCAGCTGGGCCTCGAGCCGGACTGCGCGCGCGTACTCGACGGGGTCGGCCGGGGGGTTCCCCGCGGACCGCCGCTCGAGGGTGCGCTCGGCGGCCCACTGATACGCCGCGTTGGCGGCGCCTCGACCTCGAGAATCCGATACGGCAGGTGCTCGTGGGTCCGGCTGCGTGAGAGGGGGGCGTGCTCCAGCGCGCGGAACTCCGGGCGCCCCTCGAAGACGGTGACGACGCCGCTCTCGACGTCGAAGTGAGCTTCGACCGCGGAGTCCTCGTCCTTCCGCGCGATCTCGCGCACCCATCCGCTGCCGCGATGGCGCACCACGACGATCTCGACGTCGGCGCTGAACGCGCCGGCCTCGGCGATGACGGCGAGCCGTGAGCCCGGTTCGACCGTCGCTCGGGTGCGGATGGTGGCGGTCAGCCGAGACCAGCCGCGCCGGTTGGGCGTTGGCGCCGTGTCGCTCCACAGCTTGAAGCTCACGCCGTGGTCGGCGGCGATCTCTACGAGCGTGCCCGGCGCGATGCGCTCGGGGTCGAAGAGCAGCGACACGCCGCGCTGCTCGCCGGGGTGCATGCGCAGGAGCGTCTGCTTGAACCTCATCGCGGCGAGCTCGACGTCGTCCCGGGGACTCCGATCCGGCTCTTGCTCGTCACGAGATCCGGCCGGCTGGGAAGCGTCCGCGACTCGCGGCGCGTTTGGGACGCTCACGCCGCCGCGCGAGAAGCCCGCCGAGCCCGGCGCGTCGAACGCCGTGCGCAGCGCCTCGTTGAGCTCGTGCAGCCCGACCTCGTCCCGCGCGCGCAGCGCCCGTCCGGTGTGCACGACGTGCGCGCCCGCCCGGCGCTCCTCGGCTTCGACGATCGGGCGCAGGACCCGCTCGAGCGCCGCGTGCAGGCGCTGCGCGAGAGGGTGGTGCTCGTTCAGGCCGAAGCGATCGGCGCGGACGACGAGCTGCGGTCGGGGCGCGTCGAGCGCCTGGCGCTGGAGCCGTTCGATCTCCTCGCGGCGCACGTCGCCGTACGAGGTGACGGGCGCCCGGAAGGCCTTCGAGCCCGGCCAGCGTGACCTCGCGCGCCGCCCGCCCGGAGCGTACGACGAGGCCGCCGCGTCGCAGCGCCCGGACCGGCGAGAGCGGGATCGGCTCGGCCGCGCGGCGCACGAGCACACACGCGCGCAATCCCGGCATCACGTCGATCTCGTCGTCGAACAGCGTGGGCCGCTCGGGGTCGGGCTCGGGGCATGGGAAGGTGACGCGGTGAGCCGGCTCATCGGGCAGCTCGAGCCACACCTCGCGCGCCGGGTCCTCGAGCACCGGTCGAAGCTGGACGAGCTGCGCGACGAGGGAGCGCAGGCGCCCGTTGACCGGAAGCCGCCGCATGGTCAGGGGGACCGTCACTCGCGTTCCGCTCCGGGTGACGCCGAGGTGCTCGAGGTCGCCGCGCCGGGCCGGCTCGTCACGGACGTGCACGAACGCGTAGGGCTCGTCGCCCGGGCCCGGGAAGAACCACGACTCCACGACCCTGCCGTCGCGCACCCCTTCGATCCTCCCGGCCCCCTGCGCGAGCCACACGTCGCGCAAGCCCCGCCCGAACAGCCCGCGCTGGCCGCTCGTCTCGGGCACGACCCCGAGCGTTCCGCCGGTCGACGACGTCAGCGTCCACGCCCTCCCCGTCGTCCGTGCACGTCAGCTCGTGCTGCCACGCCGGCGCGCCGCGCACGCCCAGCCGCCGCAGCTCGCGTTGCCAATCCCCGACGAACGCAGGCGCGGGGGTCCCGAAGCGCAGCTCGATTCGGCCGGTGGCGCGCAGCGCAACCGGCACGAGTGCCACCGTACCGGCCGAGGGCACGGTGGTCGTCCTTCCACCGGGCGGCCGGAGCAGTACCGGGTATACTCCCTGCATGGGGAAGGTCATGGTCTCGCTTCCCGACGAGCTGATCGCGTCGATCGACGCTGAGGCGAAGCGACTCGGCACGACTCGCAGCGGACTTCTCCGTTCTTATGCCGACGACGCCCTTCGTCGGCGTGCCGAGGAACGAGCGTCCCGTGTGGAACAGGTGATGGCGGTCGTCGGCGCGCACGGCGGAGACGCCGTCGCTCAGCTCAAGCGCCATCGCTCGCAGCGTTGACCCTGTGGTTCGCTGACGCGAGCGTCCTCCTCGCGCGCGCCGACGTCGACGACCCGGAGCACGACGCCACGCGGACGCTCCTCGCGGGCACGGCGCCGATCGCGACGCTCGATCTCGCCTTCTACGAGGTTACGAACGTCGCGCTACGCGCGTGGCACGATCGGGTGGCGGCGAGGTCGCTGCGAGAGCTCGTGTCAGCCCTGGGCGACGACGGCGGGCTCGTGCGGGTCGACGAGTCGCTCGCCGCCGCGGCTGCGGGGCTGGCCGACCAGCACGGGCTGTCGGCGTACGACGCCGCCTACGTCGCGGGCGCCGCTGCCGCAGGTGCACGGCTGGTCAACTGCGACCGACGCGACCTCGTGGATCCTGGTCTCGCGGTGACGCCGTCGCGGGCCGTCACCGCCTGACCCCGCGCCCAGGGCCTCCTCGCTCGTCTGGTGCGGATCCCGCGATGAACTTCCCGTTCTCCTGGATCACCTTGCCGTCCGCGGTGATGCGGCCGCCCTTCCGCAGGTCGCAGATGAGGTCCCAGTGCACCGCGGACTCGTTCACGCCCCCCGTCTCCGGATAGGAGCGCCCGAGGGCGAGGTGCACGGTGCCGCCGATCTTCTCGTCGAAGAGGATCGCCCCCACGGGGCGGGCGATGCCGAAGTTCGTCCCGATCCCCACCTCGCCCAGGCGGCGGGCGCCAGCATCGGTGGCGAGCGCCTCGCGCAGGGTGCCCTCGCCGCGCTCGGCGCGCGCCTCGACGACCTCCCCGTCGCGGAAGGTCAGCTCGACGCCGGCGACCTCGACCCCCGCGGGGCTCGAGGGCACGTCGAAGCGCACCCGCCCCGAGGCGGAGGCCTCGTGCGGGCCGGTGAAGACCTCGCCGCTCGGCATGTTCCGTCGCCCGTCGGAGTTCACCCACGTCCGCCCCTCGACCCCGAGCACGAGGTCCGTGCCCTCGGCCTGCACCCGCAGCTCGCGCGCCCCGGCCAGGCGGGCGATGAGCCCGTCCTGGAAGGCGCGCAGCTCGCCCCACGCGGCGACGGGGTCGGGGCGGTCGAGGAAGAGCGCGCGCTCGACGAGCGCCGCGAAGTCCTCGAGGGGCAGACCCGCCTCCTGCGCGCTCGCCTGCGTGGGCCACAGCGTCGTGCACCAGCGCCGGCGCAGGGTCGCCTCGCGCACCCCCTGGCGGGCACGACCGGCCCGGGCCAGGCGCTCGGGATCGACCCCGGCCAGCGCGCGGGTGTTCTCCGGGGCCTGGACGCTCAGGGTGGCGTCGACCCCCTCCGCCTCGAGGAGGGCGAGGGCGGGCACCGTGTCGAGGTGGCGGTCGCGCGCGTGGCGGTGGAAGGCGGCGGACGCGCCCGGGAGCTCCGCGCGCAGGAAGGGCCAGGCGTCCCGGGCCAGGATCGCCCGCTGGAGCTCGAGCAGGAGCGGCGCGGCGAGCGTCGTCGAGCGCACGAGCACCCCCTGGCCGGGCTGGACGTCGAGGCAGTACCCCGCGAGCAGCTCGGCGAAGGCCGCGGGGTCGGGCCGGGGGCTCAGGGCGCCTCGAGCTCGGGGAAGTGCTCGGCGACGTGCGCGCGTAGCGCGTCGCGCACGAAGCGCCGCTCGTCCTGGCCGGCCATCCGGAAGCGGGCGAGGAGCTGACGCTGGCCCTCCGTGGGCACGTCGTGCACGGTCCAGCGCACGGCCAGGCGCTCGAAGAGGAACTCGACCGCCCGGTGCCAGGAGTCCTCCGTCGTGCGCCGCTGGTCGTGCAGGACCTCGGCGTAGCCCGCGCGCGTGGCCGGGGTGAGGGCGGCGCGCAGGACGAGGACGCCGCCCTCGGCGTCGCGGTACTCGCTCGTCGGCGCGTCCAGGCGCGCGCGGCTGCGGTTGCGCTTGCCCACGCCGGGGGCCAGGCTAGCCTTGCCAGCCGTGCGCATCGACGACCTGCTGGCCACGACCGACGAGCCCGTCTTCTCCTTCGAGCTCTTCCCGCCGAAGGACGTCGCGGGCGAGCGCGCGCTGTTCGCCGCCCTCGCGGCGCTGCGCCCACTGCGCCCCGCGTTCGTCTCCGT
>JALYMN010000232.1 GCA_030773675.1 Actinomycetota bacterium | reverse complement strand
CCGCCTGGCTCCCGCCGTGCTCGGGGTCCCGGTGCTCGTGCCGCCGCCCGGGGAGTCCGTCGCCGACGGGGCCGCGCGGTAGGCGGCGTGGGTGCTGACCGGCGGCAGCACGCCGCCCCGCTGGCCGGCCACCTCCACACAGACCTACGAGGCCGACCCCGTGCCGCAGGTGCGCGAGCGGTACGCCGAGGTGCGCGACCTCACCGCGCGGCGGGCGGACGCGTAGGGGCTGCAGACACCCTTCCCGGCCCTGTGCCAGGCTCGCCGCCCCGCCCGCGCACCCCCACGACGAGGCAGGACGAGACATGGCCGACGTCCACGTCACCCCGCTGACTCCGCTGGCCTTCCTCGGCCGCGCGGCGGAGGTCTTCCCCGACAAGACCGCCGTCGTCCACGGCGAGCGGCGCCTCACCTACCGCGAGCTGGCGGCCGAGGCGACCCGGCTCGCCCGCGCCCTGCAGGCCTCGGGCGTCTCGCCGGGCGACCGCGTGGCCTACCTGTGCCCCAACACGCCGGAGATGCTGGTGGCGCACTTCGGCGTCCCGCTCGCCGGTGCCGTCCTCGTCGCGATCAACACCCGGCTCAACCCCGAGGAGGTCCACTACATCTGCGACCACTCCGGGGCGAAGCTGCTCGTGGCCGACCTCGAGCTGCACAAGCTGGTCGCGCCCGTCGTCGACCAGCTGGAGAGCGTGGCGGAGGTCGTCGGGGTCCCCGACCCGCTCGCGGCGGACGGTGGCGTGGCGGTGCCCGGCCCGACGTATGCCGGGCTGCTCGAGCGCGGGTCGGACGAGCCGCTGCCGTGGGCGGTCGAGGACGAGCTCTCGACGATCACGATCAACTACACCTCGGGCACGACCGGGCGCCCGAAAGGCGTCATGTACACGCACCGCGGCGCCTACCTCAACGCCCTCGGCGAGGTGGTCCACTCCGCGCACTCACCGCAGAGCGTCTACCTGTGGACGCTGCCGATGTTCCACTGCAACGGCTGGTGCACCACGTGGGGCGTCACGGCGGTCGGCGGCACGCACGTGTGCCTGCGGGCCGTGCGGGCCGACGTCGTCTGGCGGCTGCTCGACGAGGAGTCGGTGACCCACCTCAACGGCGCTCCGACGGTGCTCGTGACCATCGCCAACGCGCCCGAGGCGCACCAGCTCGACCGCGAGCTCGTCGTCACCACCGCCGGCGCCCCGCCCAGCCCGACGATCATCGCCCGGATGCAGGAGCTGGGCTCGCGCATCGTGCACGTCTACGGGCTGACCGAGACCTACGGCCCCTACACGGTCAACGAGCAGCAGCCGGGCTGGGCCGGGCTCCCGCCGCAGGAGCGCGCGCGGCTGCAGGCCCGCCAGGGCGTCGGGATGGTCCAGGCCGAGCGGGTGCGGGTCGTCGACGGCGAGATGCGCGACGTGCCGCGCGACGGCGCGACCATGGGCGAGATCGTCATGCGCGGCAACAATGTGATGAAGGGGTACTTCGCCGACGAGGAGGCGACGGAGAGGGCCTTCCGCGGCGGCTGGTTCAACTCCGGCGACCTCGGCGTGCAGCACCCCGACGGCTACATCGAGCTGCGGGACCGCGCCAAGGACATCGTCATCTCGGGGGGCGAGAACATCTCGACGGTCGAGGTCGAGCAGGCCGTCGACTCCCACCCCGCGGTGCTCGAGGTGGCGGTCATCGGCGTGCCCAGCGAGAAGTGGGGCGAGCGGCCGAAGGCGTTCGTCGTGCTCAAGCCCGGGGAGCAGGTCTCCGAGGCCGACCTGCTCGCCCACGTCGGCAGCCGGATCGCCCGCTACAAGGTGCCCGAGTCGGTGGAGTTCGTCGACACCCTGCCGAAGACCTCGACCGGCAAGGTGCAGAAGTTCGAGCTGCGCGAGAAGGAGTGGGCCGGGCACAGCTCCCGGGTCAAGGGCTGAGCCCGTAGGGCGGCCTGCCGCGTGCGTGCGGGACTCGCCGGTGCCGGTGTGCGATGGTGCTGTCAACGTCCGATGACAACCCCTGCTGACATCGGGCGGCCACACCGCCGAGCCCGGGAGCAGCGTGCGCCAGGACGTCCGCACGCGTGCGCTCGTCCCGGTCCTGCTGTTCGTGGGCACGGTCGTCGCCCTGGTCAGCAGCCTCGGCGCGCCGCTGGTGCCGACGATCGCCGAGGTGGACGACGTCTCGCTCGCGGCGGCGCAGTGGTCGCTCACCGTCTCGCTGCTCGTGGGCGCGGTCGCCACCCCGGCGCTGGGCCGCCTCGGCGACGGCCCGCGGCGCAAGCAGGTCGTGGTGGCGGTGCTGCTCGCCGTCCTCGCCGGCTGCGTGCTCGCCGCGCTGCCGCTCGGCTTCGAGGCGCTGCTCGCCGGCCGGGCGCTGCAGGGGCTCGGGCTCGGGCTGACCCCGCTCGCGATGGCGGTCGCCCGTGAGGCGCTGCCGCCGGACCGGGCGCGCTCGGCGGTCGCGATGCTGTCGGTGACCACCGTCGCGGGCGTCGGGATCGGCTACCCGCTGACCGGGCTGGTCACCGACGTCTTCGGCCTGCACGGCGGCTTCTGGTCGGCTGCCGCCATCAGCGGGGCCGCCGCGCTGCTCGCCGCGGGAGTGCTGCCGGCGAGCCGGGGCGAGGCGCGGGGCCGCGAC
>JALYMN010000231.1 GCA_030773675.1 Actinomycetota bacterium | reverse complement strand
GGGCAGCGCCCCGGCGCACGGCTGAGCCGCGGCGCGGGGGGCGCTCAGCCCGGCGACCCCTCCAGGTCCCGGCCCGGGACCGGCTGCCCCGCGTTCGCCCGGCTACCTGCGCGTGTGCGCAGGGGGTCGAGGGCGCCGTCGTGGGGAAAGCGGCGCAGGAACTGCTGCTCGAGGGCGAGCATCCGCTCGGTGTGCGCCTGCAGGGCGGACTCGCTCCCGGTCGTCAAGGTGTGGTGCCGGGTCTCGTGCAGGTGCTGCACCTCGCGCCGCAGATCGTCGTCGTCCAGGTCGGAGGGGTCGATGCCCTTGGCAGGCTCGCTCATGGGCCCGCCGTACCCCTTGCCGTCCTGCCCACCCGAGCACCGGTCCGGACGGCGGTGACGCACCACCGACGGCTGAGCAAGCGGCTGTCCTACGTGCTGCGCCACCAGCCGGACAGCGTCGGCCTCGCCCTCGACCGGGAGGGATGGGTGGACGTGCCGTCGCTGCTGGACGCGCTCCGGGTCGACCGCGAGGCGCTCGAGGCGGCCGTCCGCGACGACGACAAGCAGCGCTTCGAGCTGCGCTGCGACCGCATCCGGGCGCAGCAGGGCCACAGCACTCCCGTCGACCTGGGACTGGCTCCGGCCCGCCCGCCCGACCGGCTCTGGCACGGCACGGCCGAGCACGTCCTGCCGGCGGTGCTCCGCGAGGGGCTGCGGCCCGGCCGGCGCACCCACGTGCACCTGAGCCCCGACCCGGTGACCGCGCGCCGGGTCGGCGCCCGGCACGGGCGGCCCGTCGTGCTGGTCGTCGACGCCGTCGGCGCCTGGCGCGCTGGCCAGGTGTTCCTGCTGTCGGGCAACGGGATCTGGCTCACCGACGCGCTGCGGCCGGCGTACCTCAACCGACAGGAGTGAGCCGCGCTACTTCTTCTGCCGGCGGCTGCCGCCGTGCCAGTCCTCCTGGACGCCCACCTGGCCCTCCGCCACGCCGAGGGCGGGCAGTTGCGGCCGCTCGCGGAGGCTGCGCTTGAGCTCGGCGAAGCCCGGGAACCGGGCGAGGCCAATCACGTGGTCCCACAGCTCGACCGCCTCCCGCTCGCTCGGGCGGCGGCTGATGACGGGTCCGAAGAACGCGACGCCCTCCGGCGGCTGGAAGTGGAGGATCGGCGTCCCGACGTCCTTGCCGGTCAGCGCGAGCGCTTCGTCGGTCTCGGCGCGGAGCAGGTCGTCCCAGCCGTTGTCGTTCAGGGCGCCGGCGAGGTGGTCGGGTAGCCCGGCCTCGGCCAGGGCGGACGGCAGCAGGTCACCTGTGCGCAGCCGGGTGGGGACGTCCGGACCGGGCGGCTGCTCCCAGATGCGCGCGCCGAGCGCGGCGTACAGCGGACCGACGGCCTGCGCTCCGTGCTCGGCGCGGGCTCGCGCGACGACGCGCAGGAGGCGCAAGCCGGCGGCGTGCCCCTCCTCGTACTCCGGCGGGAAGTGGGCGTCGTAGTCGATGTGCGCGTTGAGCAGCCGCAGCGAGATCAGCCGCCACTCGACGCGGTAGTCCCGCTGCGCGGCGACCATGCGCACCCAGGTGCTCGTCATCCAGGCGAACGGGCACACCGGATCGAACCAGAACCGCAGGTCGGCGGCGGGCACGCCCTCGGACGTCGGAGTCGTCGCGTCGCTCGTCATCCCGCTGCGGTGCCCCGCCGGCCTGGACCGCACCCGCCGCGGGACGTCAGGCTGGCGGCGCGGACAACTCCAGCGCGATGCCGTCCGGGTCGCGGAACTCGAGGATCAAGAGGCGGCCGAGGTCCTTGACCGGCCCGTGCGGCACGCCGAGCGCGTCGAGCGCGCTTACGGCGGCGTCGAGGTCGGCGCGGGACGCGACCCAGAAGGACAGGTGGTCCAGCCCCACCCGGTCCTCGGAGAACACGTCGCCGCCGGGCGCGACCGGCCGGAGCCCCAGCAGGCCGCCGGGCACCGCGTAGATCACCCCGCCGAAGAGGAACCCGAGCTGCTCGCGCGTCGCCTCGTCGGCGTCCGCAGGGACCTCGAAGGCGACGTCCCAGCCGAATAGGGCGTCGTAGAAGGCCCGCGAGCGGGCCAGGTCGCTGACGGTGAGCCGGACGTGGGCGAAGCCGGTGATCGGGACAGGCGTCGGAACGGACATGGCGCACCCTGGCACGCGCCGCGCGTGGGTGCGAGCGGGGTAGGCATCGGAGGTGCCTGCAGCCGTGGACGTCCGCTGGCACCACGTCGACGGCCGGCCCGTGCGCAGCCTCGTGGTGGGCACGCCGCGGCCCGGCCTGCCCGAGCTGGTCGTCGTCCCTGGCCTCGGCGCGCTCGGCTACCTGCTGCCGACGGTGCGGACCTGCGCCGGGTGGACACGGGTGCACCTGCTCGACCTGCCCGGCTTCGGACACCGGCTGACCGCCCGGCTGCCCGCGACCGTCGAGCGGACCGCCGCGGCCGCCGCTGCCTGGCTGGCCGGGGTGCCGAAGGCGCCCGTGCTGCTCGTCGGGCACTCCACCGGAGCCCAGGCGGCGCTGCGCGCCGCGCTCGCCCGCCCGGACGACGTCCTCGGGCTCGTCATGGCCGGCGCGACCTTCCCGCCCGAGGCCCGCCGGCTGCCCGCCCTGCTGCGGCAGGTCGCGGCGACAGCGCCGCACGAGCTGCCCGGTGAGGTCCCGGCGGTGCTCCCGTACTACCTGCGTGGCGCGCGCGGCCTGCCCGCACTCCTGCGCAGCGCGCTGGCCGACCGGCCCGAGGACGCCGTGCCCGGGCTCGGCGTCCCTCTGGTGGTGCTGCGCGGTCGCCGGGACGGCGTCTGCCCAGCGCTGTGGGCGCAGGCGCTGGCGGCGGCGGCGCCGTCCGGACGGGTGCGCGTCGTGCCGGGGGCGCACAACGCCCCGTACAGCGAGCCCGCGCTCACGGCTGCTGCGCTGCGGGAGGCGGCTGCCACGGCCGTCGCAGCGTCCGGAACGTGAGCGAGAAGCGCTCCTGCGGCACCGGGGGGATGCCGTGCTGCCACAGCGTGCGGGAGCGGCCCGCCAGCACGTAGCCCGACCGGGGCGCCAGCTCCTGCTCGAACACCCGTCGGTCCGGTCCGGCGCCGCGCTGAAAGCGCAGC
This sequence comes from Actinomycetota bacterium, assembly GCA_030773675.1. The sequence continues at coordinate 1,545 of JALYMN010000231.1, read as the reverse complement.
AGACAGGCCGCGCCGAGCGAGACCCCGACGACATCGCCGAACGCGGGCGCGTCGCGGTGCCAGCCGATCGTGGCGCCGGGCGGGTAGCGGGTGAGCAGCACCTCGGCGAGCGCGGCGGCCTCGCGGTCGATCAGCTCGGCGCAGCGCGCGCGGACGGGCTCCAGCCAGTTCGGCGCCGGCGTCCCCGGCCGCACTCCGCCCGACTCGTAGTCGTAGTCCAGCCCGAAGTGGACGACGGTGCGCCGGGCCACCTGCCCGCGCATCCGCACCTCGCCGAAGGCGAGCCCCACCATCCGAGCCAGCAGGTCGCGCTCCTCCTGGACGGTCAGGAGCTCGGGCAGGTAGCGCAGCCCCTCCGGGCGCTCGACCGCTCCCCGCATCCGATTCACACCTGACGGCTACCCGCTGTCGCGCGGGAGTCCGCCGCCGCAAGGGCTGAGCGGGACCGCCGGGGGTAGGCGCCGCAGCCGGGGCCGTCCGGCCTCGTGGGCACCAGGAGGAGCAGCATGGGCGAGAGCGACATGAGCACGCCGTCGGGTCAGGACCGCGAGGGCGCGGCCGCGGCCATGCGGGACCTGCCCGGCGAGACCGCGCTCGGGCACGTCGACCCCGCCACGGTGGAGGGGGTCGAGGGCCAGACGCCGATCGCGCAGGCCGCCGCGGACGCCGGCTTCAACCCCGACGTCGGCACGGCGCGCGACGGCGACCCGTCGGCGGCCTCGTCCGGCGCCGAGGGCGGCACGCTGCCGCTGTCGGACATGGACCGGAGCGGCACCGACACGCCACTCGGCGACCTCAGCACGGGAGGCGACGCCGCCCGCCAGGCGCTCGGCGTGGACCCGCGCGAGACCTCGGGCGGAGAGATCCCGGACCGGAGCACCGGCGAGGCGACCCGCGACGAGGTCACCGGCTCCGGCGGCTGACGGGCCTGGGCGGGGCACCTGTCGGGGGAGACCCGCTGGGTGCTCCACGTCGACCTGGACCAGTTCGTCGTCGCCGTCGAGCTGCGCCGGCGCCCCGACCTGCGCGGCCGTCCCGTGCTCGTCGGCGGCACCGGCGACGCGACGCAGCGGGGCGTGGTCGCGGGCGCGTGTATGAGGCGAGGGAGCACGGCGTGCGGTCCGCACGGCGCTGCCCACCGCGGCCCGCCGCTGCCCGGACGCCCTGTTCCTGCCGCTCGACCGGGCCGCGTACGAGGCGGCCGCGCATGAGGTGCGCACCGTGCTGGCCGAGCAACCCGGCGTGCTGGAGCCGCTGGGCTGGGACGAGGCGTTCCTCGGCGTCGAGGCCGAGGACCCGCTCGAGAGCTCCCGCGCCGTGCAGGCGCAGGTGCGGGAGCGGACGGAGCTCGACTGCTCCGTGGGCGCCGGCGACATCGGCTGCGCGCGAAGACCGCGACCGGCTTCGGCAAGCCGGGCCGGGTCTTCCTCCTGACCGCGCGCGAGTGGCCGGACGTCATGGACCCGCGGCCGTGCGAGGCGCTGTGGGGCGTCGGCGCGCGGACGGCGCAGGCGCTGGCCGGGCTCGGTCTGCGCACGGTCGCCG
>JALYMN010000230.1 GCA_030773675.1 Actinomycetota bacterium | reverse complement strand
CCCAGTGCCCGGGGACCGCTCGGTCCTCGGCCTCGGCGGGCCGCTCGCTGAGCACGACATCGGCGGTGACGTGCCCCTGCGGCTTGTTGCGCGAGCGTTCCCGAGGCTTGCGCAGCGCCCGGCCTGTGCGCAGGCAGGCCACCAGCTCGCGCTTGAGCGCGCCCCTCCCCTCAATGTAGAGCGCCTGGTAGATCACCTCGTGGCTGATGCGCATGTCCGCATCGTCGGGGAAGTCGACGACGAGCCGCCGGCTGATCTGCTCCGGGCTCCACGCCGTAGCCCAGCGCCGGTCGGCGCGATGCGGCTTGTTCAAGCCCTTCCACCTCGTCGGCGGCCCGGCTGCGACGCTCCCGTCGGGGCGCTGCAGCTGCCCGTTGAGCCGCGTCTGGACGTACTCCTTCAGCGTCGGGTTGGTCGCGAGCTTCGCCGCCTTCGGACGCCGGGCGGCGGTCTGCGCCTTCCACTGTGCGACCGTCGCCCGGTACTCGACCATGCCGCTGCGGGTCGCGGCGTTGCGACGCAGCTCCCGCGAGATCGTGCCGGGATCCCGCTGGAGTTCACGAGCGATCGCCCGCACCCCCAGGCCCTGCGCCTTCAGCAGGGCGAGTTCCTCACGCTCGCGGAACGACAGGGGGCGCTGCAGCGGTGCGGCGGACGCCGCGCAGCCCGTCCTGGCGCATGAGGCGCTCGACCTTGCGGTGCGAGACCGCAACCCCGTCGACGCCGCCCTCGCGGGCGAGCTGCGCGACGACCTTGCGCACCCTGTAGAGCCCGCGGCCGAGTTCGGGGTCGGCGTGCACGGCGCGGATCCGCGCGAGCACGGCCTCGTCGCGGACGGCCCGGGCAGACGGGGGCCGCTTGCGGTGGGCGTAGTAGCCGCTCGGAGCGATCTTGACGCCGTGTGCGGTCAGCACCCGGCAGATCGGCTCGACTCCGAAGCGGTGAGCGTGCTCGGCCACGAAGGCCACTACCAGGGCAGTCGCGGGTCGAGCTCCCGCGCGAAGAACGAGCTGGCCGCCAGCAGGATCTCGTTCGCCCGCTTGAGCTCGCGGACCTCGGCCTGCAGCTGCTTGATCGTCGCGGCGTCCGTCGTCGTCGTTCCCGGCGCGCGGCCGGCGTCGACGTCGGCCTGCTTGCACCAGCCCCGCAGCGTGTCCGGGTTGACCCCGACCCGCGGCCCGATGCGCAGCACCGCCGCGTTCGACGACAGCGCCGGCTCCTGCTCCCTGGCCTCACGAACGAGGCGTTGCGCCCGCTCGCGCAGCTCGTCGTTGTACTTCCTCGGTGCTGGCACCAGACCACTCTCCCGTGGCTTCGTGCCCTCCACCAGACCGTGGACGCTTCAGGTCCCGGACCGGCCGGTTCCGTGATGACCGTCGAGTTCGACCTCGACGGGCAGCGGTTCGTGGGCATCAACGGCGGCCCGGAGTTCACCTTCAGCGAGGCCGTCTCGTTCCAGATCACCTGCCAGGACCAGCAGGAGGTCGACTCCTACTGGGAGCGGCTGTCCGAGGGCGGCAGTGAGGGCCCGCGCGGATTGCTGGAGGACCGGTACGGCCTGTCCTGGCAGGTCGTGCCGATCGGCATGGACGAGCTGTTCTCCGACCCGGACCCCTACAAGGCGCGGCGCGCCATGGAAGCGATGCTCGGCATGGGCAAGCTCAACCTCGCCGCGCTGCGCAGCGCCGCGGAGGGCGTTCCGGCGACCTGAGAGCAGCGACCGGGCGGCGTGCACCTGCGCGTGCTGGTGACCGCCGAGCAGCTCGAAGTGCGAGCTCTCGGCGGCGGGTTCGGGGACTCGCCGTCCACGACCGCCCGCACGCACTAGTTTTGGCCAGTGCCCCAGGCCCCGGTCGTGAGCATCGTCGGAGGTGACGAGCGGGCCGGTGACCTGCTGGTGTCCGGTGACGACCGCAAGCCGCGCCGGCTGTCGTCGCGCGCCAAGGTGCGGCTGACGCTTCTGGTGCTGCTGGCGTCCGCGGCGCTCGTGGTCGCAGCCGTGTCGCAGCAGCGCACGGAGCAGCGCGCCGAGCAGGAGGCGTTCCGCGTCGCCGACGAGGTCGACCTCGAGGGCCGCCTTCTGGCGCTGCGCGGCCAGGTGCCGGGCAGCGGCAGGGTCGCTGCCGACGTCACGGTCGCGAGCCGCGACGGCCAGCGATCACACGACCTGGTCACCGGCGTGCGGATCGAGGGCGCCGGTCTGACCGAGGCCTCCGCCGCACTGGGTGCGCTCGGCCTGCCCGTGTCGGCGCTGGCCGAGGCGTCGGTCGACTGCGCGCAGGTGGCAGCCGGGCAGCTGCCGCACTCGGCGGTCATCGTCGTCACGGTCGTCCCTGCTTCCGGAGTGCCGCACCACCAGCGCCTGCCGGTGCCCGCGCCGCAGCTGCGCGAAGTCGTCCTGCAGGCGTGCGACGAACCCGACCCGCGGGCGACGCCGTACGTCGAGGTCTCCGCGCAGGACGGGCGCCTGACCGTGTTCGTGGAGACCGTGCCGCGCAGCAAGACGGTCCTGCACCTAGAGGGGCTGAGCGTGCCGGGGTTCGAGGTCGCCCCCGTCCCGTGGATGACGCTGCCGCAGGTGCTGCCGCGCGGCGGCGGAGGCCTCTACGCGTTCGCCGTGCGGGTCGTGCACTGCGGCCAGGCCCGGACGGGTGGGTCCCAGGTAACGGGGCTGCTGCGCCAGGACGGTCGTCGCCTGGACCAGGTGGCGCGGCCGCCCACGCAGCGGTTCCAGCCCGGCGCGGTCCCGGCTGATGGGCTGCTGTCGCGGCTCGTCGACGAGGCCTGCTGAGCCGAGCGCAGGCGTATGGTCGAGCCTTCCGCAGCCGGCCGAGAGGCAGTGGCCATGCCCGACCAGCCGCAGTCGTGTCCCCAGCGGCGACTTCTCCTACGACGAGGCGCACGCGGCGCCGGAGCGCGAGCACCCCGGACACCGTCCCGAGCAGCCGCGCGCGCCGATCTCAGCTAAGTGCTCGGTGTCGCCGTCGTAGCGAAGGCGGCGCTGGCCTTGGGCCTGGGCCAGCGGTTGCACGTAAGCCGCCGCCTCTATGCAGTACGTGGTGCGGGGGTTATCACTAGGCGAGACACGGTGCGCAACGCCGCCTCGCCACACGTACAAGTCGGTCCGACGTTGCTCGACGCGGCGATCGACGGTCCACCGGTCGACCTCCCCCCGGCAGCGACCCTGCCGTTGGGCGCTCCGTTCTTCCTGTAGCACCGCCGACACGGAGGCGAACGCATGAACGACTCAGGACACATCGACCAGTTCGACCCGGCGGAGTGGGCACTCGTCCGCGCGCGGACGATCCACACCATGGCGGGGCCCCCCGCGGAGGCGATGGTCGTCCTCGGCGACCGCGTCGTGGCCACCGGTTCCCAGGAGGAGCTGGTCAGGCAGTTCCCCGTCCAGCGGCAGGTGCATCTGGACGGCGTCGTGCTTCCCGGCTTCAACGACGCCCACGCGCACCCGACGATGACGGCGGAGAACCTCCTGCACGTCGACTGCTCCCCGGAGGTGGCCACCGACGAGGCCGTCCTCGTTGATCTGCTCCGGGGCGAGGCTGTCGCGTTGGGACCGCAGGAGTGGGTCATCGGTTCGCGCTACGACCACACGAAGACGACGGGCGGCCGCGTCGTGGACCGCTGGTACCTGGACGACGTCGTCGGCGGTCAACCCGTCCTGCTCGTGCATGTCGCCGCGCACTGGGGGGTCCTGAACTCGGCCGGCCTGGCGGCTGCCGGGCTGCACGACGGCAGTGACGACCCGCCCGGCGGTGCGCTCGGTCGTGATGGGGCGGGCCGGCTCAACGGCGTCATCTACGAGCAGGCGCTCTTCGACATCGCGTACGCGTCGTTGGCCCGCAACACGCCAGTGATCCCGCCGTCGAGCATGGAGATGCGCCGGCGGAGCCTTCGGCGCGCGCTCGACATGTTCCATGCCGCGGGCATCACCTCCATGTGCGATGCCCTGTGCGGCCCCGAAGACGTGCGGCTCCTCATGGAGGCGCGAGCCGAGGGCGAGCTGTCCATGCGAACCGGCTTCATGATCGCGCACCCGCACTACGGGCGTCTCGCGGAGATCGGCCTCCGCAGCGGCTTCGGTGACCACAGCCTTCGGCTCGTCGGAGTGAAGGCCTTCGTCGACGGCGCCTGCGCCGGAGGGAACTGCTTGGTCGAGGAACCGTTCGAGGGCACCGACGACCACGGCATGCAGGTCACCGAGACCGAGGACCTGATGGAGCTGGTCAGGCGTGTGGCGAGCGACGGTGTCGTGCTCGGGGTACACGCCAATGGGGATCGCGCGATCCGCCTTCTCCTAGACGCCCATGAGGCGGCCCGCCGCGGCGGAGCACCGGCGCAACGCCACCGCATCGAGCACTGCAGCCTGATCGACGACGACATCGTCCGCCGCATCGCCGCGCTGGGCCTTATCCCGGTGCCCTTCGGTTCCTACGCTCGGTTTCACGGCGACAAGCTGGTCGGCTACTACGGTGAGCGGCGCCTCGACCGGCTGTTCGCGCACCGAACGTTGCTCGGGGCGGGCATTCCCGTCGCTGGGTCCAGTGACTACCCGTGCGGGCCCTTCGAGCCGCTGGCAGCCATCTCCAGCTGTACCACGCGACGAGCACTCGACGGCGCCCCGATCGGCTTGAGCCAGCGGATCACCGTCGAACAGGCGATCGGCCTGTACACCACCGGCTCGGCGTACGCCTCGGGTGAGGAGCGGGACAAGGGGCGGCTGGCGCCCGGCCTCCTCGCCGACTTCGTGGAGCTCTCCGACGACCCCTTCCGCACCTCACCCGAGGACATCGCGGACCTGGGGGTGTGCTCCACGTGGGTCGGTGCACGATGCGTCTACGACGGCTCGACGACCCCGGGCGACGGCTGAGTGGAGGCGGCCCCCTACATGTACGAGACTGGGACTGCCCACGGGATGGGGGTGCAGGCCCTGCGCGGGGCGAAGAAGCCACATGCTCGTGCTCCCCGGGGCGGACCTGGACCTGGCCGCCGACCAAGCCGTCGACGCCGGTACGGGTGCGCGGGCGAGCGCTGCATGCCCGTGTCCGCCGTCGGCGACATCGCCGACGACCTGTTGGACCGGGTCGCCAAGCGGAGGCTGGACCTGCGTACCCGCACGGCCGGCGCGCCTGCGACGTCGGCCCGCTGGTCACCGCTGCGGGACGGGACCGCGTCGCCGGCTACACCGAGGCCGGAGAGGCCGCGGGCGCGCACTCGTGGTCGACGGACGCCAGATCGCCCCCGACGTCGAGGGAGAGGGCTACTTCGTGGGCCCGACCCTGTTCGACCACGTGGCCCCCGACATGTCGATACAGCGACGACGTCTTGGGTCGGCGGCTGGAAGACTGACTGTTCGGTGACACACATGCCCAGGGCACAGAAGGCGTGCAGCTCTTCACTAGAGGCAAGGTCGTCACTTCCCGCTGGCTCGAACCGAGCCAGGGTGGCATCAACATCTGATTTCCGCAGAACGTCTCACCCGTCTGTCGCCGACCAGGAGGAACTCGCTATGACCACCTCGATCGAGCACCCGCCAGTGGGCGTGGCGGACGCGACGGCGGACGCCGCCGGCAAGCATCTGTGGATGCACTTCGCCCGCCAGGGCAGGCACCCGGACGTCCCCGTCCCCGTCATCACCCGCGGTGAGGGCGCCTACATCTGGGACAACCAGGGCCGCAAGGTCCTCGATGGACTGTCCGGGCTGTTCGTCGTGCAGGTCGGCCACGGCCGCCGCGAGCTGGCCGAAGTCGCGGCCAAGCAGATCGAGCAGCTGGCCTACTTCCCGGTCTGGGGCTACACCACCCCAGTCCAGGCTGAGCTGGCTGCACGACTGGCCGACCTCGCTCCCGGCGACCTCAACCGGGTCTTCTTCACCACCGGCGGCGGTGAGGCCGTCGAGTCGGCCTGGAAGGTCGCCAAGCAGTACTTCAAGCTGGTCGGCAAGCCACTGAAGCACAAGGTGATCAGCCGCGCGGTCGCCTACCACGGAACGCCGCACGGCGCTTTGGCGATCACCGGGTTGCCGAACATGAAGAAGGACTTTGAGCCGCTGGCCCCGGGCGGGTTCCGCGTGCCCAACACCAACTTGTTCCGTCACCCGGAGTTCGCCGACGACCCAGCGGCATTCGGCCGTTGGGCGGCGGACCGGATCGAGGAGGCGATCCTGTTCGAGGGTCCCGACACCGTCGCGGCGGTGTTCCTCGAGCCGGTGCAGAATTCCGGGGGCTGCATCACGCCGCCGCCCGGTTACTTCGCCCGGGTCCGCGACATCTGCGACCGCTACGACGTGCTCCTCGTCTCCGACGAGGTGATCTGCGCGTTCGGCCGGCACGGGGCCACGTTCGCGTGCGAGAAGTTCGGCTACGTGCCGGACCTGATCACGTGCTCCAAGGGAATGAGCTCGGGCTACGGTCCGATCGGAGCAATGATCGCTTCCGAGCGCGTGGTCGAGCCGTTCCTGCGCCCCGGTGTCGCCTTCCCGCATGGCTACACCTTCGGCGGCCACCCCGTTGCGGCGGCCCTCTCGCTGGCCAACCTCGACCTCATGAAGGTCGAACGGCTGAACCAGCGCGTCCTGGAGAACGAGGCGGCCCTTGGCGCGACGCTGGCGAAGCTGCTCGACCTCCCGATCGTCGGCGACGTCCGCGGCGACGGTTACTTCTGGGCTGTCGAGTTGGTCAAAGACAAGGCCACGCGGGAGACCTTCAACGCCGCTGAGCGCGAGCGGCTGGTCCGCGGGTTCCTGCCCGGTGCGCTGTTCGACAACGGCCTGTACTGCCGCCCCGACGACCGCGGCGACGTCGTCATCCAGGTCGCCCCGCCGCTCATCTGCGGTCAGCCGGAGTTCGACGAGATGGAGCAGATCCTCCGGCACACGCTGGTCGAGGGTCAACACCTAATCTGACCAGAGCAGGCCGCTGCAGTAAGCAGGGTTGCGGGCGTTGAAGGACGACGGTCATCCCCGACGAGAGAGCCCCGTGGGCGCCGTCGACCGGGCGGCCCCGACCAGGGGCGGGACCCGGCCGCGAGGTCGGACTTCCACCCCCTGTGTCGTCGTCAGCGGTGTCTCTTTGGCGAAGGCGCCGAGATCGCCGGGCAGGGGGAGACGGCGCTGGAGTCGCTGCGCAGCCAGGTGCTCAGCGGCTCGGGCGACGTCCTCGCCTTCGCCCGCGACCTCGTCACGGTCCTCCTGCAGGCGAGCTTCGCGCTGGTCCTGATCCTGGTGATCAGCATCTACATGCTGCTGTACGGCAAGCAGATCGGCGCGCTGGTGCGCCGGGTCCTGCCGCCGGGCGACGGCACGCCGGAGGACGACTACCCCA
>JALYMN010000229.1 GCA_030773675.1 Actinomycetota bacterium | reverse complement strand
GACCTCCTGCGACCCGCGGCTCGCCGCCGCCCAGCGCGCCACTGGCGGCGTCGCCAGCGCGGCGGCGGCGAACAGCGCGGCGAGCAGCACCCAGCCGGGTGTGCCGAGCTGGACGGCGAGCAGAGTGACGACCAGCGGGCCGGCCGCGTGCGACGCGGCCGTGCCGGTCACGTACAGCCCCTGGTACTGCCCCTGCGCCCGCTCCGGCGCGAGGCCGAAGCCGAGTCCCCAGGAGCCGGCGGCCTGCAGCAGCTCGCCGGCCACGTGCCCCAGCGCGCCGGTCACCAGCACCGCGACGGCGACGACGGGGCCGGGGCCGGGGCCCGAGGCCGCGGCGAACACGGCGCACGAGGCGGCAACGAGCAGCCCTCCGCGTCGCGCCACCACGGCGCTGCTCGCGACGTCGCCCGCCGTCCCGGCCACCCGGACCTGCAGCAGCACGACCGCGGCCGTGTTGACGAGGAACAGCACGGCCACCGTCCAGCGCGGCGCGTTGGTGTGCTCGGCCACCCAGAGCGGCACGGCGACCTCGAGCAGCACGTAGTGCAGCGACAGGACGGCGCCGAGCGCGGTGACCGCGACGTACGGGCCGTCGCGCAGGGCCAGCAGCATGCTGGCGCGCTCGTGCGGCTGCGGCCGGACCCGCCCGGCAGCCGGGTCAGCACGAGCGCGGCTAGCACGTAGGTCACTGCGTCGCCGAGCACGAGCGCGACGTACGCGGGTCGGCTGTCCAGGTGCAGCGCGACGCCGGCGACGGCCGACCCGAGCGCGATGCCGACGTTGGTGACCGCGCGCAGGTAGGCCCGCCCCCTCACCCGCTCCGCCGGCGGCAGGGCGGCCGCGACCAGCCCCTGCCGGACGGCGCTCGCCGCCCGGTCGAGCACCGTGTACGCCGAGGCGACCAGCAGGAACCCTGCGAAGGAGCGCACCAGCACGAACGAGGCCATCGCGACCGCCTCAGCCAGGTGCAGCGCGACCAGCACCTCACGGGCGCCGCGCCGGTCGGCGAGGTGGCCGGCCGGGACGCCGACCAGCAGGCCGAGCACCCCGGCGACGGTCAGCCCGACGCCGACCTGCGGCACGGTGAGCCCGACGGAGCGGGTGAAGAACAAGGCGCTGCCGGTGAGGAACAGGCCGGTGCCGACGGTGTTGACGAGCGTCGACAACGCCAGCAGCCGGGTCGGCCCGGGCGGCGGCAGCCGGCTCAGGGCCTGCCCGCCGTCTCCTGTCCGGTGGACAGCGCGGCGATGAAGGCCTCCTGCGGCACCTCCACCCGGCCAACCATCTTCATGCGCTTCTTGCCCTCCTTCTGCTTCTCGAGCAGCTTGCGCTTGCGGGTGATGTCGCCGCCGTAGCACTTGGACAGCACGTCCTTGCGGATCGCGCGGATGTTCTCGCGGGCGATGACCCGACTGCCGACCGCGGCCTGGATCGGCACCTCGAACTGCTGGCGCGGGATGAGCTCGCGCAGCTTCGTCGCCATCTGCGTGCCGTAGGCGTACGCCTTGTCCTTGTGCACGATGGCGCTGAACGCGTCGACGGTCTCGCCCTGCAGCAGGATGTCGACCTTGACGAGGTCTGCGGCCTGCTCGCCGGCGAGCTCGTAGTCCAGGCTCGCGTAACCCTTGGTGCGCGACTTCAGCTGGTCGAAGAAGTCGAAGATGATCTCGCCCATGGGCAGCGTGTAGCGCAGCTCGACGCGGTCCTCTGACAGGTAGTCCATGCCCTGCAGCACGCCGCGCCGGCTCTGGCACAGCTCCATCACGGCGCCGACGTACTCGCTCGGCAGCAGCACCATGGCCTTGGCGACCGGCTCGTACACCTCGACGATCTTGAGGCCGGTGGGCCAGTCGCTCGGGTTGGTGACGATGCGCTCCGAGCCGTCCTCCAGCCCGACCCGGTAGACGACGTTCGGCGCGGTGCTGATGAGCGCGAGGTCGAACTCCCGCTCGAGCCGCTCGCGGACGATCTCCAGGTGCAGCAGGCCGAGGAAGCCGACGCGGAACCCGAACCCGAGCGCCGCGGAGGTCTCCGGTTCGTAGACGAGCGCGGCGTCGTTGAGCCGCAGCTTGTCCAGCGCCTCGCGCAGCGCCGGGTACTCGCTGCCGTCGAGGGGATAGAGCCCGCTGAACACCATGGGCTTGACGTCCTGATAGCCGGCCAGCGACTCCGTCGCGGGACGTCGGACGGTCGTCAGCGTGTCGCCGACCCGGGCCTGCCGGACGTTCTTCACGCCGGGGATGACGTAGCCGACCTCACCGGCTGACAGCACCTCGGTGGGCACCATCTCCGGGCTGACGACGCCGACCTCGAGGATCTCGTGGACGTTCTGGGTCGACATCATCAGGCCCTTCTCCCGGGTGGAGAGCTGGCCGTCGAAGACGCGCACGTAGGTGATGACGCCGCGGTAGGAGTCGTAGACCGAGTCGAAGATCATCGCCCGGGCGGGTCCGTCCGGGTCACCCGCCGGCTGGGGCACCTCGCGGCAGATCGCGTTGAGGACGTCGGGCACGCCCTCGCCGGTCTTCGCGCTGATCCGCAGCACGTCGCCCGGGTCGCAGCCGATGATCTTGCTGATCTCCTCGGCGTACTTGTCGGGCTGTGCGGCGGGAAGGTCGATCTTGTTGAGCACCGGGATGATGTGCAGGTCGTTCTCGAGCGCGAGGTAGAGGTTGGCGAGCGTCTGCGCCTCGATGCCCTGCGCCGCGTCGACGAGCAGCAGCGTCCCCTCGCAGGCGGCGAGCGAGCGGGACACCTCGTAGGTGAAGTCGACGTGCCCCGGCGTGTCGATCATGTGCAGCACGTAGTCGCGGCCGTCGTCGGCCTGCCACGGGAGCCGCACGTTCTGCGCCTTGATGGTGATGCCGCGCTCGCGCTCGATGTCCATCTTGTCGAGGTACTGCGCACGCATCTGCCGCGCGTCGACGACCCCGGTCAGCTGCAGCATGCGGTCGGCCAGCGTCGACTTGCCGTGGTCGATGTGGGCGATGATGCAGAAGTTGCGGATCGTCCTGGGGTCGGTCGTAGGCACGTCCAATCATCCCACGACCGGACGGCGGCGGCGCCCAGCGCGACCGCGCCGCGGGGAGCCGCCGACAACCGGCAATCCCCAGCACTTGCCTGCTGGGGATTCGGGGAAGAGCCGGGAGCGAGCGCTTCAGCGCGCTGCTGGTAGCGTTGACGGTCGAATGCCGCCCTCCGGCGCCGGCATGTTCTGAGCACCCTCCCCGACACTGATCCGAGGACGTCGACGCGTGGCCAACATCAAGTCGCAGATGAAGCGCATCAAGACCAACGAGAAGGCTCGGCTGCGCAACAAGTCGGTCAAGTCGGCGCTGAAGACCGCGATCCGCAAGTTCCACACCGCTGCCGACGCCGGTGACGCCGCCACGGCCACCGCCCTCGCTGCGGAGGCCGGCCGCAGGCTCGACAAGGCGGCCAGCAAGGGCGTCATCCACGCCAACCAGGCCGCCAACCGCAAGTCGGCGCTGGCCAAGCGCGCCGCCTCGCTGAGCAGCACGAGCTCCTAGCTCGCACCGCCTCGATGGCGCCGCTCCCCTCGGGGGCCGGCGCCATCGGCGTGTCTGGAGAAGCGCACGAGCCGGTAC
>JALYMN010000228.1 GCA_030773675.1 Actinomycetota bacterium | reverse complement strand
GTCGGGGACGTCGCCGAGCAGGCCGGCGAGTCGCTCGGCGACCCGCGCGCCCGGCAGCCGTGCGTCGCCCCGCAGCCGCAGCTCGGTCCGCCCCGGGCCGGCCTCGTCGAACCGAACCTCGCCCGTGAAGCCGACCGGTGCGTCCGGGCCGGAGCGAAAGCGGATGAGGTCGGGCTCGCGGCGCTCGGACACGACCGATTCGAACGAGAGCTTCAGCCCGGCCGGGCCGCGGAGGACCCACCGCGCCCGCTCGGGGTCGAGCGTCTCGGCGGTCGCGAAGTCGCCGACCGCGCGCGCGAGCTGGGTCGGGTCGCTCCAGAACCGGAACACCACCGCGGGAGGGCGGTCGATCGTGACGGAGGCGTCGACGTGCGGTGCCGCGGCGCCGGAGCTCGCACCGCCCGAGTGCTGCTGGACGAGCCTGCGGGCGCCGATGCCGGCCCCGGCGAGGACGAGGAGTCGCGTGAGCGCGGACATGCGCTCGTCGTACCCGCTGGGCCGGCCCTCGACCGGCAGCTGACGGCCGGCGGCAGCAGCGCCCGCTGCGCCCGACGGGGGTAGGACATCGTCGTGGACACGACCGACCTCCTCCGCTTCGAGCGCGTCGACCAGGTGACCGCGACCGAGCGGGGCCTGCTCGCCCATCTCCACGGCGAGCGGCTGCGGATCGACGTCGTCCGCGAGGACGTCGTGCGCTTCAAGATCAGCCGCGGCGGCGCGTTCGACGAGAGGCCGACCTTCGCCGTGTGCGTGGACCCGCTCGCCGAGGACGTCGCCTTCGCATTCGAGCGCGAGGACGGCGTCGTCCGGCTGCGCACTGCCGCCCTCACCGTGTCGCTCGGGCTCGACCCGCTGCGCCTCGACGTGCACCGCGCCGACGGGAGCCCCGTCGTCGAGACCGCCGCCGACGGCGACGGCTCCCCCTGGGCCTACGCGACGCTCAACGACGCGTTCGTGGTCCGTCGCCGCTGCCGGCCCGACGACGCGTTCTACGGGCTCGGGGAGCGGACCGGCGGCCTCGACCGCAGGGGTCGCGCGTTCACGCTGTGGAACACGGACGTGCTCGCCCCCGCCGGGACGGCCGAGTTCACGGCGGGCCGGGCGCCGGGCGACCCGCGCGCAGACCCAACGAGCACGGCGTTCGACCCCTACTACGTCTCCATCCCGCTCCTGCACCACCTCGCGCACCCCGACGGGGCGGTCGCCGGCTCGTTCGTCGACAACGCCCACCGCGCGACCTACGACCTCACGGGCGCCGAGGAGTACGCGCTGCGCTTCGAGGGCGGCCAGTACACGGAGTACGTGTTCGCCGGGCCCGCGATGGCGGACGTCCTCGCGGCCTACACGTGGCTGACCGGTCGGGTCGCCCTGCCCCCGCTGTGGTCGCTCGGTTACCACCAGTCGCGCTGGCACGACTACGCGCAGGATGACGTGGAGGCGCTCGCGCGCCGGCATCGCGACCAGCGCGTCCCCTGCGACGCCGTGTGGCTCGACATCGAGTACATGGACGCCTACCGCGTGTTCACCTGGCACCCGGAGCGGTTCGCCGACCCGGCCGGGATGCTCGCGCGGCTCGCCGAGCAGGGCTTCCGGGTCATCACGATCATCGACCCGGGCGTCAAGCACGAGCCGGGCTACCGGGTGTTCGACGAGGCCGTCGAGCGCGACCTCCTGTGCCGCACCGAGGGCGGCGACGTGTACGTGGGGCAGGTGTGGCCCGGGCGCACCGCGTTCCCGGACTTCGCCACCCAAGAGGCACGGGCGTGGTGGGGTGAGCTCAACGCCGCGCACGTGCGCTTGGGCGTGGCCGGCATATGGAACGACATGAACGAGCCGGCCACCGGCCGCATTGCCCCGGAGCGCATGCGCTTCGACCGCGGCCGCGCCCCTCACGAGCGCTTCCACAACGAGTACGCGCTGCTCATGGCCATGGGCACGGTCGCGGGGTTGCGCGACGCGATGCCCGAGCTGCGCACCTTCGTCCTCTCCCGCGCCGGCTCCGCCGGCATCCAGCGCTACGCGGCCAACTGGATGGGCGACAACCAGTCGCGGTGGGACCACCTGTGGCTGAGCATCCCCATGGGCGCGGGCCTGGGGCTGTCCGGCCAGCCGTTCGTGGGGGCCGACGCCGGCGGCTTCCAGGGCCACGCGAACGCCGAGCTGTTCCTGCGCTGGATGCAGTACGGCGCGCTCACGCCCTTCTTCCGCAACCACTCCGAGCGGGGCAACGTCGACCAGTACTCCTGGTCCTTCGGCGACGCCGTCCTCGAGCACGTCCGCGCCGCGATCGAGCTGCGCTACCGGCTGCTGCCCTACCTGTACGCCGCGTTCGTGCGCGCCGCGGAGACCGGCGCGCCCGTGCAGCGCCCCCTCGTGTTCGACCACCACGATGACCCGGCGGTGCGCGCGGTGGACGACGAGTTCCTCCTCGGGCCCGACCTGCTCGTGGCCCCGGTCGTCAGGCCCGGCGTGACGGCCCGCCAAGTCTACCTGCCCGCCGGCGACTGGTACGAGTGGCACACGGGTCGACTCGTCGCCGGGCGCGCGTGGGACCTCGCGCCGACGCCGATGGACCGCATCCCGCTCTACGCGCGCGCCGGGGCGGTCATCCCGATGTGGCCCTCGGCCCCGGCGTCGACCGCCGGGCACCGGCCGGCCGTGGTCGAGCTGCACCTCCTCGTGCCCGCGCGGGACGGCGTGTGGGCGTCGCTGCTCCAGGAGGACGACGGGCGGACGGTCGCGGCGCTCGACGGCGCGCGGGTGCGGACGGCGCTCGAGGTGCAGCGGCGGGGCGACCGCGTGGTGGTGCGGGCCGAGGTCGACGGCGCGGGCTTCCCGGAGTTCGCGCGCGAGGCGTTCCACCTCGTCGTCCACGGTGCCGCGCCGGGGAGCGTGCTCGTCGACGGCGAGCGCGTCGAGGCGCGCGAGGAGCGCTTCGTGCTCCCGAACGACGGCCGGGGGTTCAGCGCCTCGTTCGAGCTCTAAGGAGCTGTGGCGCCCGGGGCTCGGCTCTCCTCCCGGCGCCCGCGCAGGACCCGCCGGTCGTCGGGGAGGCGGAGGGTCACCCGGGCGGCGTCGAGGTGCTCGAGGTGGGCCTGGGCGAAGCGCCGCGAGGTGCCGAGCT
>JALYMN010000227.1 GCA_030773675.1 Actinomycetota bacterium | reverse complement strand
CTCGAGGAGTTCGCGCTGTTCTGCGCGCTGGCCGAGGCACACGGCACGCCGTGGCAGTCGTGGCCGCAGGAGTTGCGCCGGCCCGACAGCCCCGCCGTCGCCGTCGCCGCGACCGAGCACGCCGAGCGCGTGTCGTTCTGGTGCTGGGTGCAGCTGCTGGTCGACGAGCAGCTGGCCGGTCTGGGAGCCGACATGGCTGTCGGCGTCGTGCACGACCTGGCCGTCGGCGTCGACGCCGGCGGCGCCGACGCGTGGGCGCTGCAGGACGCGCTCGCCCTCGGTACGACGGTCGGCGCGCCACCCGACTCCTTCAACCAGCAGGGCCAGGACTGGGGCCTGCCGCCCTGGCGGCCGGACCGCCTGCGCGAGCTCGGCTACGCGCCGTACCGCGACGTCGTCCGGGGCGTGCTCCGGCACGCCGGCGGGCTGCGCATCGACCACGTCATGGGGCTGTTCCGGCTGTGGTGGGTGCCGAGCGGCTCCACCGCCGCGGACGGCACGTACGTCTCGTACGACGCCGACGCGCTGCTCGGCGTCCTCGCCCTCGAGGCGGTGCGCGCGGGCGCTCTCGTCGTCGGCGAGGACCTGGGCACCGTCGAGGACCGGGTGCGCACCGAGCTCGACGCGGCCGGCGTGCTAGGCAGCGCGGTTCTGTGGTTCGAGCGCGACGAGGACAGCGGCGACTTCCTGCCGCCGGACCAGTGGCGGTCGCTGGCCCTCGCCACGGTGACGACCCACGACCTGCCGACCGCAGCGGGCTTCCTGGCCGAGGAGCACGTCCGGGTGCGGGCCGAGCTCGACCAGCTCGGCGTGCCGGTGGAGGAGGAGACGGCCCGGGTGCGCGAGGAGCGCGACAAGCTGCGCGCCATGCTCGAGGGCGCCGACCTGCTCGAGGGGGTCCACGGCGACGAGGTGCTGGCCATGCACGCGGCTCTGGTGGCCTCGCCCTGTCGGCTGGTGCTGGCGGCGTTCGGGGACGCGGTCGGCGACGTGCGGCAGCCGAACCTGCCCGGCACCGTCGACCAGTACCCGAACTGGAGACTGCCCGTCGCCGACCGGTCCGGCCGCCCGCTGCGTCTGGAGGAGCTGCTCGACGCTGACGGTGTGCGTCGACTCGCCGCGCTGATGTCCAAGGATGTCGCGGCAGCGCAGGGAGCGTCCGATACCGTGGCGCCGGCCCGAAGCGACCTGTGACCGGGCCGCGAACCGTGACCGGGGCCGGCCTGTGACAGTCAGCCCCAGCCCTGACAGCGAGGAAGACGTGCGCCGAACGATGAGAGCGACCCTGATGTGCGGGCTGCTCGCCGTCGCCCTGTCCGGATGCGCCCGCAACAACCGGGTGGAGAGCCTGCCCGGCCAGGATCCGGGCGCAGCCGAGGTAGGAGCCGCCGGCGCGGTGGTGCTCTACGTCCTCGTCCCGCTCGTCATCGCGCTGCTCATCGCCGCCCTCACCTGGCTCCCCGGCATGGTCCGCAGCTCGCGCTACCGCCCGGGCGCCGGCTGGTCGGCAGCGCCCGTCTGGTTCGCAGGTCCGCCTGACCCGGCCGCCGCCGTCGAGGCCGCGGACACCGGAGACATGAGCAGGGGTGGCGCAAGTGGCAGCTGGTAAGGGCCTCGCCCCGGCGCAGCAGGAGCGCATCGACACCGCTATCCAGCAGGTGCGGCGGCAGAACGGCCTCGACCTGTCCGTGCTCGTCGGCGACCTGGCCCTCGACGACCTGAGCCAGTTCCGCTCAGCCGCCGAGCGGCTGCACGCCGCGCTCGGTGAGCGCAGCCGGTCGGCCGTGCTCATCGTCGTGGCCCCGGGCCAGCGCCGCGTCGAGATCGTGACCGGCCCCGGCGTGCGCCGCCGCGTGCCCGACCGGGTGTGCGCGCTGGCCTTGCTGTCGATGACGACCGCGTTCTCCGGCGGCGACCTCGCCGGCGGCATCCAGGACGGCATCCGCCAGATCGCCGATGCCGCCGGTCGCCGCGAGGCCCTCTCGCCGGCCGACGACAAGCGCGGCGAGCTGGCGCGTCGTACCGACAGCGTGCTCGGCTCGGGCTCCGCCCCCGCCTCCGGAGCCGGCGCCCACCACTAGGCGCCCCCCGCGTACACCGCTCCCCCCGCATGCCCAGCACGGTCGTGCTGGGGATCGCGGACCGTCGGGGCGCCGCTCAGCCGGCGGCGGCGTCGCGCTCCTGGGCACGCAGGGCGCGGACCACGCCGTCGCGGCCCTCGAGCAGCAGCCGGCGCAGGGCGGGCGGCGGGTCGTTCTCCGCCAGGTAGGCGTCGGTGCGCTCGACGACGTGCGGGGAGACCAGCTGCGCCGGGTAGAGCCCGATGACGACGTTCTGCGCCATCTCGGCCGTCCGGTGGGCCCAGACGTCGGCCAGGCAGGCGAAGTAGGGCTCGACGTAGTCGGCGAGCAGCTCGAGCTGCTCCGGCTGCCAGAAGCCGCCGATGACCGCGGATTGCACGGCGTTGGGCAGCGTGTCGTCCTCGACGGCCAGCCGCCACGCCTGCGCCTTCGCCTCGGCGGTCGGCCGGGACGCGCGCGCCCCTGCGGCGTGGCGCTCGCCGGCCGCGGTGCTGTCGCGGGCCAGCTCTGCGTCGATCTCGGCGTCGCCGGCCTCGCCAAGCACTACGAGCCGGCGCAGCAGGTGCCAGCGCAGCTCGGCGTCGACGGCGAGCCCCGGCACCTCGCGCGAGCCATCGAGCAGCCCGGCAAGCAGGGCGAGCTGCTCATCGGTCTCGGCGAGCGTCCCGAGCGCGCGGGCCCAGGCCAGCTGCACATCGCTGCCCGGCTCGGCGCCGAGCAGCATCGCGTGCGCGGCCTCGGCCAGCCGGGCCGCCCCCTGCGGCGCCCAGGCCGGGTCGGCGTACAGCAGCACCGCCGACGTCGCCTGGCGGATGAGCGACTGCACCATGCCGATGTCGGTCTCCTGGCCGATGCCGCCGAGCACCAGCTGCAGGTAGTCCCGGGCGGCCATCTCCGCGTCGCGGGTCATGTCCCAGGCGCTGGCCCAGGCCAGCGCGCGCGGCAGCGAGTCGACGAAGTCACCGACGTGCTCCACGACGGTCTGCAGCGACCGCTCGTCGAGCCGCACCTTGACGAAGGTGAGGTCGTCGTCGTTGAGCAGCACGAGGTCGGGCTGGGGCCGCCCGAGCAGCCCCGGCACCTCCGTCTTCGCGCCGACGACGTCGAGCTCCTCGCGGTGCGTACGCACGAGCCGGCCGTCGACGAGGTCGTAGAGGCCGACCGCGACCCGGTGCGAGCGCAGCGTCGGGTAGGCGTCGGGCGCCTCCTGCAACAGGGAGACCGCGGTGAACCGCCCCTCGCCGTCGGTCTCGAACTGCGCCCGCAGCGTGTTCACCCCGGCCGTCTCCAGCCACTGCGCCGAGAAGCTCGACAGGTCGCGCCCGGACGCCGCCTCGAGCTCGACCAGCAGGTCGCGCAGCTCGGTGTTGCCGTAGGCGTGCGCGGCGAAGTAGCGCCGCAGCCCGGCGAGGAAGGCGTCCTGGCCCACCCACGCGACGAGCTGCTTGAGCACCGAGGCGCCCTTGGCGTAGGTGATGCCGTCGAAGTTCACCCGTACCGCGGCGATGTCGACCATGTCGGCCGCGATCGGGTGGGTGCTCGGCAGCTGGTCCTGCCGGTAGGCCCAGGTCTTCTCGCTGTTGGCGAACGTCGTCCAGGCGTTGGTCCACCGGGTCGCCTGCGCCTGAGCGAGCACCGACATGTACGTCGCGAACGACTCGTTCAGCCACAGGTCGTCCCACCAGCGCATGGTGACCAGGTCGCCGAACCACATGTGCGCCATCTCGTGCAGCACGGTCTCGGCCCGGCGCTCGTAGGAGGCGTCGGTGACCTTGCTGCGGAAGACGTAGTCCTCGAGGAAGGTGACGCAGCCCGCGTTCTCCATCGCGCCGGCGTTGAACTCCGGGACGAAGAGCTGGTCGTACTTGCCGAACGGGTAGCGGACGTCGAAGACCCGGTGGAAGAAGTCGAAGCCCTGTTTGGTGACCTCGAACAGGGCCTCGGCGTCGAGGTGCTCGGCCAGCGAGCGCCGGCAGTACAGCCCGAGCGGGATCCCGTGGTGGGAGTCGTGCACCTCGGCGTACGGGCCGGCGACGAGCGCCGTGATGTACGTCGACATGCGCGGGGTC
>JALYMN010000226.1 GCA_030773675.1 Actinomycetota bacterium | reverse complement strand
GCTCGGCTCTGCGAGCCGAGCGGCGGTGCAGTCGTCGGACGGCCGCGACCCGGGGAGACCGCGTCGAGGTCAGGACCGTCGGGGAGGCGGACCGGGCCGGTTCAGGCAGCGGAGGTGTCCAGCCGGTCCGCCGAGGCGTTCTGCTTCTGCGCGTCAGCCGGCAGCGAGGCGCGGGCCAGCTCGACGAGGGTCGTGAAGGTCGCGGTGTCGCTCACGGCCAGGTCGGCGAGGACCTTGCGGTCGACCTCGAGCCCGGAGGCCTTGAGGCCCTGCATGAAGCGGTTGTAGGTCATGCCGTTCGCCCGGGCCGCCGCGTTGATGCGCTGGATCCACAGCGAGCGGAAGTCGCCCTTGCGCTTCTTGCGGTCGCGGAAGGCGTAGGTCGCGCTGTGGAGCAGCTGCTCCTTGGCCTTGCGGTACAGCCGGCTGCGCTGGCCGCGGTAGCCGCTCGCCGCCTCCAGGACCTCACGGCGCTTCTTGTGGGCGTTGACCGCCCTCTTGACGCGTGCCACGTCGTTCTACCTGTCTGTCGAGTGCTGGGCAGGGGGCTGGTGTGGACGCGCCGCTAGAGGCCGAGCATCCGGCGGACGCTGCGGACGTCGGCCTTCGCCACGTCCGTGGTGCCGGTGAGGCGGCGGGTCAGCGTGCTCGGTTTGCGCTCCAGCAGGTGGCGCTTGCCGGCCATCTCGCGCACGATCTTGCCGGACCCGGTCACCTTGAAGCGCTTCTTGGCGCCGCTGTGGGTCTTCTGCTTGGGCATGGCTGTCCTTCGTCGGGGTCGGGGACCGCGAGCGGTCGCGACCGGGCGTGGGGCGGCCTCCGCGTACGGGGCCGCCCGTCGGGGCGGTGCGTCTACTGCTGGGCAGCCGCCGGGTCGGCGGGAGCGGCGCCCTTGCTGTCCTGCGCGGCCTTCTTGAGGTCGGCGGCGTTCTTGTGCGGTGCCAGCACCATGATCATGTTGCGACCGTCCTGCTTCGGCGCGGACTCGACGTAGCCGAGGTCCTGCACGTCCTCGCCGAGGCGCTGCAGCAGGCGGAACCCCAGCTCGGGTCGCGACTGCTCGCGACCGCGGAACATGATCGTGATCTTGACCTTGTCGCCGGCCTTGAGGAAGCGGACCACGTGGCCCTTCTTCGTCTCGTAGTCGTGCGGGTCGATCTTGGGGCGGAGCTTCATCTCCTTGATGACCGTGAGGACCTGGTTCTTGCGGCTCTCACGGGCCTTCTGCGCGTTCTCGTACTTGAACTTGCCGTAGTCCATGAGCTTGGCGACCGGGGGACGCGCCATCGGGGCGACCTCAACGAGGTCGAGGTCGGCGTCCTGGGCCAGCCGGAGGGCCTCGCCGATGGCGACGATGCCGACCTGCTCACCGTTCGGGCCGACCAGCCGCACCTCGGGAACGCGAATCCGGTCGTTGATGCGGGGCTCTGCGCTGATGGGGCCTCCTGGGTCGGTGCGCTGCCCGGGGCCCGACACGACGAAGGGCCCCGCGCGACGCGCAGGGCCCACCTGTCCCGCCGGTGCCCCTGGCCGGGGCACGACGCGTACGGCACCCGCACCGCCGGAGCGGCTCGGGGCCGACCGGACCCGGGTGCCTGGGCGGCTCCGCGGGTGGGAGGTGGGTACCTCCGCTTTCACAGCTCCGGCGCGGGCGTCTGCCCCCGGAGGGGCCGGTCGTCGCGCGCAGAGCCGGGTCGCCCTGCAAGGGTAGCAGGGTGACTCCCGAGCAGCAGGCCGCGCGCGACCTCGCCCACGTCCCGGCGGCGGAGGTCATCGCCGCGACCGCCGTGCACCTCATGAGCGCGGCGGCGGTGAAGTGCGGGCTGGGCGAGGAGGGGCCGGAGAGCCGCGACCTGGACGAGGCCCGCAAGCTCATCACGGCGCTGGCCGGACTGGTCACCGCGTCGCGGCCCGACCTCGGCGTCCACGCCGCGCCCCTGCGCGACGGGCTGCAGACGCTGCAGCGCGCGTTCCGCGAGGCCTCGACGCTGCCGGACGAGCCCGGCGAGGGCCCGGGCGAGAAGCAGACCGGCCCGGTGGTCTGAGCTCTTCCGCCGGGCGGGGCGCAGGCCGCGCCGGTGCCGTCCGGCAGGGACGGGATCAGCGGCCGAGCAGCCGCCGCCGCACCGGCACGGGGACGCCGGGGCCGTCGTCTGGCACGAGGGCGAGATCGATCCCGGCGGGCGGCAGCACCGGGCCCGCCCGGTCGAGCAGGCGGGCGG
>JALYMN010000225.1 GCA_030773675.1 Actinomycetota bacterium | reverse complement strand
CGGCCGACTGGGCGCTGCGCAGCTGGGACTTCGACCGCCCGCACCGCCACCCGGGCAAGCAGCTCGGCACGGCCACGCAGATCGGCATCTCGCTCGGCGTCGCGCTGGCGCACAAGGGCACCGGCCGGCTCGTCGTCGACCTGCAGCCGGACGGCGACCTCATGTTCGACGTCGGCGCGCTGTGGGTCGCGGCGGCGTACGAGCTCCCGCTGCTCACCGTGATGTTCAACAACCGGGCCTACTACAACGACTGGGAGCACCAGGAGCGCCTCGCCAGACAGCGCGGCACCCGGGTCGAGCGGGCGCACATCGGCATGGCGATCAACGACCCCGCCCCGGACTTCGCGGCCATCGCGCGGGGGTTCGGCTGGATGGCGGAGGGGCCGATCCACGACCCGGACGAGGTGCGGGCCGCGGTGCAGCGGGCCGCCGACCACGTGCTCGCCACCGGGCAGCCGGCGCTCGTCGACGTGGTCTGTCAGTTCAAGTAGGCCTCCACAAGCTCCGGCCGGCGTCGACGTCCCCCCGCTCGGCGCCGGCCGGGTCCAGCGCTCCATCTATGAGCATGGTGGGCGGGCAACGCAGCGCCGTCATCAGAGGGCTGCGACTTTAGCGCAGAAGAGTCGCCAGCTGTCCGACTTACCGCTCGGCGTGAGGATCGCACCGCTCTTCGCGAGAGCCTCGGCGATCAGCGGTGCGTCGGACTCGGTGTAGTCAGGAAAGGAAGAAAGCACCCTTCCTGTACGCGGCCCTGTACGCGGCCGGACTGCCCGGCGCAGTTCGCCCTTGGCGTCGCGGAGTCGACCAACGTCGCGCCCGACGAACTCTACCGGCTCACGCCACGCAGCCCTAACCCTCGGCAATACGTGTGGGAACAGCAACCACCATGCCTCCATCATGGGCGCCGGCACCACCGCCAGGACGCGACAGGGGGCGTGTGAGTAGTAGGACTCGATGAGAGTTGTCTTGCGCAGATGTTCAGGTTCAGGCGCATCACAGTCCTCATGAAAGAGGGCGGCCAGCAAGGCACCTCGCCTTTGTCGAGCACGGAGAACTTTGACGACCTTGTCGGCGCGCTCGACCGCTTTTGCGCGATTCAGGTCCTTGACCAAGGTCATGGGCGCGCGGAAGAATTCCAATCGACCCTGGAGGTCGGGGCGAAGCGCCTCGACTAGGGTGCGTATGACCCGACGGTCGTTGTGATGTTCACCAGACACCAACACGGCGGGCTGGGTCACAGGTCGGGCACTCCTCCCAACACCCCCGTGAACCACAGCTCACCGAGTCCCAACTCGCCCCGCAGGTCCTGTTCCATCTGCCGAACTAGTTCAGGCGCAACTGCTGGGATGCGGGAAGCGCCATCCTCGCCCTTCTCACACACCACCAGTTCGCTGCTCCGCAGGCGGTTGACCAACGCGGGGGAATGCGTCGCTACGATGAGCTGGGTTGCTCTGCTCGCCTGACGGAGCAACTCGACCAAACGGTCCAGTACGTACGGATGCAGCCCGTGATCCAACTCCTCGATGCAGGTCAGTTTAGGAGGATGCGGGTCGTAGAGGAGTGCCAAAAGAGCCAGGGCTCGTATGCTCCCAAAGGAAGCGTCAGCAAGGTCAGTGACGCCAGCCAAGCCCCGCTCACGTAGCTGGAGCACCGTGGCGAGCCGCGACCCGCCCTGCGTTCCTAGGACCAGTTCCTGGAGACCTGGCACGAAAAGGCACGCGTCACTTTGAAGCCGCTCAAAAACTTCATGATGCTCTTGGGACAGATACAGCAGGAAAGCTGCCAAGTTGCCCGCGTTGTCCTGCAGCCGCGCCTCACGCGGTCGCTCTGAGGGGCGCCGTGCAGCAGCCACGTCGGGGTCGAAAACTCGGAAGCTTGCGAACAGGTCAGCCAGAGCCTCGACCTGCTGCCCGCCCTCCTGCGGACCAAGTCGGGGGAGAGTTGAGAGACCGAGCGAACCCTCGCGGAGATGGCCCGTCCGCTCCCCCTCTTCATCTGCAACAACGAACCCTGCGCCATCAATAGTGATACGTCGTCCGGGCCCTGCTGTACGCTTGAACATGAAGTTCTCGTACCGGAAGAACTCCTTGTCAGTGCTCGCTCCACCCTTGCCCGCTCGGCGTCTAGTGAATGGTCTTATGGAGAGATGGTACTCGTCCAGAGCGGTGGAACTGCTGTTTTTTGTGACCGCGGCGTGCACCTCAATGACCACGGGGTCCGATTGCACCCCCTGATCAAGACCCCGAAACCTGACCCGCTCCCATCCGCCACGCTCTGTTATAGCGGGTCCTAGGTCCTCCCGCACGGTGTCACCCAGGAATGTCAGGACGTCGAGCACGTTCGTTTTGCCTGCTGCGTTCGGCCCCACTAGAACGTTGAGGGCGCCGAGCCTTAGATCCATCGACCGCAGACTGCGGAAGTTGCGCACCTGTAACCGGGTCAAGTACGGCGGCTTGCGGGCAGGCATGTTGCATGCTAACAGGCCAGGGAGGGCGTGGTGGGGCAGGCCACGCTGCTAGCAGAACCACCGGCGCTGCCCGCGCGAGTCAGCGGCGCCCCGACGGTCGAGGTTGGTTGCCGGATCGCCGAACTAAGGTCGTCGTCGAGCCAAGGCCCGCGAGCGCGCGAATTCCTCAAGGGTGCACCTGTAGGACTTAGCGCGAGTTCCGGCTGACACCTGCCAGGACCCCCTGGTGACGACTGCAACCAGGCTAGTCCGAGCCGCAGTGCAGCGCACCCTAATCAGGTGTCCCATCGGCACGCTGTTCGCTCCAACCTAATACTTGGACCGGCAGCCGCACATAGCTCGGCCGGCGCCCCCAGCAGCTGCTTGTCCCTCTGCCAGTGCAGCCCCGATCTACTGCTGCACCGGGCGGGCGTCGACGCCCTCGGGCGCCGGCCCGGGCCCCGGCTCGGACGGCGCGTCGTCGGGCACGGTCGCACCGCCGTACTCGCGCACCACGTTGGGCCGCGCGAGGAACGCCGCCGCCACGAGCACGGGCCCGAGCCCGCCGAGCGTGAGCGCGACCACCGGCCCGACCGCGGCGGCGAAGGCGCCCATGACCACGTCGCCGAGCGCGGGGCCGCCGCGCGACGACATCTGGTAGAAGGCCGTCACCCGGCCGCGGAGCTGGTCGGGCGTGTCCAGCTGGACGGCGGCGTGCCGGATGGTCGTCGCCATCGCGTCGAGCGCCCCGAGCAGCAGGGCGGCGACGAGCGCGAGCGCGAAGCTGCGCGACTGGGCGAGCAGCGCGGCCGCGCCGCCGTACAGGAAGGTGGAGACGAGCACGACCCGGCCGAGCCGCTGGCTGCGCTCCACCACCCGGAAGACGGTGTAGGTCGCGAGCAGCGCGCCGGCGGACGGCGCCGACGACAGCAGGCCGTAGCCCTGCGGCCCGACGCCGAGGACGTCGAGCGCGAGCACGGGCAGCAGCACCCGGTAGGCGGCGAGCACCGTCGCGGACAGGTCCAGCGCCATGAGCCGGGTGATCAGCGGACGGCGGGCGACGTAGCCCGCCCCCTCGGCGATCGAGCCGAACACCGAGCGCGGCGGGCCGGTCTGGACGAGCGGCGGCACGCGCAGCACGGCGAGCACCGCGACGAGCAGGGCGTAGGTGCCCACGTCGAAGAGGTAGACGAGGCCGGGACCGCCGACGGCGATGAGCAGCCCGGCGAGCGCGGGCCCGACGAGGACGGCGATCTCGCGTGACGGGTTGAGCAGCGCGATGGCCTGCGCGAGCTGCGACTTCGGGACCATCGCCGGGATGATCGCCTGCCGGGCCGGCTGGTCGAACGTCGCCGCCGCGGTCGTGAACAGCACGCTGAGCACGACGTGCCACGCCTGCGCGCGACCGGTCAGCGTCAGCACGGCGAGCACGAGGGCGACGACGAGGCTGACCAGCTGCGCCCACTGGAGGAGCTTGCGGCGGTCGAGGCGGTCGGCGTAGGCGCCGCCGAGCGGGCTCAGCAGCAGCAGGGCCACCGCCTGCCCCGCGCCGACCAGGCCGGTCTGCAGGACCGAGCCGGTGAGGTCGTACACCTGGTAGAAGTTCGCCGCGACCGTGGCGCGCGTCCCGATCTGCGACAGGACGACACCGGACCAGTAGAGGTCGAAGTCGCGGTTGCGGAGCACGGCGGGCAGCGCCACGCGGGGGCCTCCGGGCACAGGGCGGCGGGCCGGCCCCGCGAGGGGGCAGGCCCGGCACGCGGGGGGGACTAGCCGACGGGGACGAGCGCCAGCTTGTCGGGGTCCATGCGCAGCGAGACCTTGGTCCCCGGCTCGACCGACACCATCGGGTTGGAGCGGTTGCGGATCTCGACCTTCCCGACCGAGATGACGTGGTCGACCGAGTCGCCGAGGAACGCACGGGTCACGACCTCGCCGGCCCACTCGTTGGGGACGGTGCCGCTCACCTCCGCGCGGCCGATCTCCACCGCCTCCGGGCGGATGGAGACGATCGCCTCGCTGCCGACGGGCACCGGGGCCGCCGAGCGGACGAGCAGGCGGCCCTCGGTGGTGTCGACGGTGACGCAGTCGCCGTCCGCGGAGGCGACCCGGCCGTTGAGGAAGTTCGAGGTGCCGATGAACTCCGCGACGAAGCGGGAGTTCGGGTGCTCGTAGATGTCGCGCGGCTTGCCCAGCTGGATCACCTTGCCGGCGCTCATCACGGCGATCTGCGACGACAGGGCGAGCGCCTCGACCTGGTCGTGGGTGACGTAGATGCTCGTGATCCCGAGCTCCTTCTGCAGCCGCTTGAGCTCGAAGCGCAGCGACTCGCGCAGCTTCGCGTCCAGGTTGGACAGCGGCTCGTCGAGCAGCAGCAGCGGCGGCTGCGTGACGATGGCCCGGGCGAGCGCGAGGCGTTGCTGCTGGCCGCCGGAGAGCTTGGTCGCCTGCCGGTCGGCGAGGTGGCCGAGCTCCATGACCTCCAGCACCCGCCCCACCCGGTCGGCGATCTCCGCCTTGCTCGGCCGGTCGGAGCGCTTGCGCACCTGAAGGGGGAACGCGACGTTGTCGAACACGCTCATGTGCGGCCAGATGGCGTAGGACTGGAACACCATGCCCAGCCCACGCTCGTTGGCCGGCATGTTCACGGTCCGCCGCCCCTCGCCGGCCTCGAACAGGACCCGGTCGCCGACCGCGATGCGGCCTGAGTCCGGCTTCTCGAGCCCGGCGATGGAGCGCAGCGTCGTGGTCTTGCCGCAGCCGGAGGGGCCGAGCAGCGTGAACAGCTCGCCCTCCTGGACGTCGAAGCTGACGTCGTGCACGGCGTACACGGTGGTCGGCGCGGCTCCGGCGCTGTCCCCCGCCGCCTTGGCGGCCTTGGCCTGCTTGCGGGTGCGCTTGTCGGCCTCGAACGACTTGACGAGGTTGTCGATGGTCAGCACGGGATCTCCTGGGGGTCGGCGGGTCTAGTCCTGCTTGAGGCCGACCTTGGCCCCGAGCTTGTAGGCGACGGTCACGAGGACGACGAGCGTGAGCACCATGACCACGCCCAGAGCGGCGAGCACGGTGAACTGGCCGTTCTCGAACTGCTCGAAGATGAGGATCGAGAGCACCTCGTTGCCCGGGCTGTACAGCAGGATCGAGCTGCTGAGCTCCCGGAAGGACACGACGAGGATGTAGACGAAGCCGGCGACGAGGCCCGGGCTGAGCAGCGGGAACAGCACGCGGCGGAAGGTCTGCCACCAACTCGCCCCGCAGACCTGGGCGGACTCCTCGAGCTCCGCCGAGATCTGGTGCATCGAGGTCACGGCGTAGCGCATGCCGTAGGGCATGTAGCGGGTGCAGTACGCGATGAGCAAGATGAAGATGGTCCCGTAGATCGGGATCGGGCTGCGCAGGTAGACGAACGACAGCGCGAGACCGAGCACGAGGCCGGGGATGACCAGCGGGATGAAGGCGAACTGGTCGATCACCCAACCGCCGCGCGCCTTGGAGCGCACGACGATCCACGCCGCGATCGACATGAACAGCATGACCAGCGTGGCGGAGCCCAGCCCGAGGATCAGGCTGTTCTTGAGCGCGGTGCCCGCCTGCGACAGCCCGGCGAGCTCGCGGTAGTTGTCCAGGCCCATCGACTGGAACGCCTCGACGGACGGCGCGACGTAGAACTTGAGCAGCGAGGTGTAGAGCAGCACGGCGAGCGGCGCGACGACCGTCATCAGGAAGTAGCCGACGATGAGCAGGCCGGCGACCGGACGCCACTTGCCGAGCTCCATCGGCCGGGGCCGGAATCCCTTGCCGGTGACCGTCTGGTAGCTCTTGCTCCCCTTGCCCACGCGGTTGCTGAGCAGCACGCCGAGCATGGCGACGACGAGCAGGCCCACCGCCAGCGCACCTGCCGCGGCGAGGTCCGGCGGGTAGCTGCGCAGGGTGAAGTAGATGCGGCTGGTGAAGACGTAGATGTTGTTCTGCAGGCCGAGCAGCGCCGGCACCTCGAAGCTCTCGAGGCTGCGGACGGTCATGATCAGGATGCTGGCCACGATCGCCGGACGCACCAGCGGGACGGTGATCCGCCGGAACGTCGTCCAGCGCGAGGCGCCCGACATGAGTGCCGACTCCTCGAGCGAAGGGTCCATGGACCGGAACGCTGCGACCATGAGCAGGAACACGATGGGCGACAGGTGCAGACCCTCGACCCAGACCATGCCCCAGAGCGTGAAGACGTCGAAGAAGCCCGGACCGAGTACCGGCTCGACCAGCGTGTTCAGCAGCCCGATGTCGGGGCTCGCGAGGAAGATCCACGAGACGGTGTAGAGGATGCCCGGGATGATCAGCGGGATCATCGACGCCGCGAAGAACAGCGGCTTGAACGGGACGTCGGTGCGGACGTTGAGGTAGGCGAGCGTCGTCCCGACGGCGAGGCTGAGGATCGCCGAGCCGAACGCGAACAGCAACGAGTTGGTGATGAGGTCGCCGATGCCGTTCGCCGAGTAGGCCCGCTGGAAGCCGCTGAGCGTGAAGCCCGCGGCGTCGAAGAAGGTGCCGTAGAGCAGGTAGTACAGCGGCACCAGGCTCAGGTAGCCGATCAGGCCGGCGACGGCCGCGACGATGAGCGTCTTGGGGGCGAGCAGCCAGGCACGGGCGCGGCCGGCGCGGCTGGGCTCCGGCGCGGACGACGGGGCCGCCGGCAGCCGCGCCGGAGCGGTGGGCGTGGCTGTGGTCAACGCGATCTCCTCGGGGAGAGGTGCGGGGTCAGAGGCGCGGGGTCAGAGCTGGGAGCTGCGGGAGGGGGACGGACGCGCGCCTGGCCCGGCGGCTGCCGGGCCAGGCTCCCGGCGCTACTTGTCGACGACCTCGCCGCCGCTGACGACGGCCTCGTACTTCTTGTTCCAGACCTCGTCCTCGTTCAGGAGCTTCTCCACGTCAACGGGGATGACCTCGACGCCCTTGAGCGGGTCGGTGCCGTTCGCGATGGACGGCGTCAGGCCCTCCTCGGCGATGACCGCCTGGCCCTCCTCGAGCAGCCAGTCGTAGAACAGCATCGCGGCGGCCGGGTGCGCGGCGGTCTTCATCAGGCCCACGCCGTTCGGGCGGGCGATGACCGGCTCGACGAGCGGGGTGTAGGCGACCGGAGCGCCCTTCTGCTTCACCCGCTCCACCAGGTAGGTGTAGTTGGAGGCGACGACCGCGAACTGGCCGGCCGAGAGCAGCTCGCCCTGCACGGTGTGGCCCTTGACGATCTTCGCGCCCTTCGCCATGTCGGCGAACAGCTTGTCGATCTCGGCCTCGCTCTTGCCCTGCTCCAGCCAGTAGCCGTAGAGCGACAGGTACCAGTCGTAGTCCCCGAGCTCCATCGACAGCTGCCCGTCGAAGCGCGGGTCGGCGAGGTCCTCCCACTTCTTCGGCGGGCCGCCGACCTTGCCGATCAGCTTGGTGTTCCAGCTCGGCGCGAACAGGTTGAACCGGGTCGCCGTCCAGCCCTCGAAGCGGCCGGCCTCGGGGACGAGGTCGCGGCGCTCGCCTTTGTACTCGGCGAGGTCGCCCTCCTTGGCGAGCGCGAACAGCTCGGTCGCGTTCGTCTCGACGACGTCGTTGCCGGCGAAGTTGGCCTTCTGCTCCTGCAGCACGCGCTGGAGCACGGTCTCCGAGCCCGCCCGGTAGAGCGAGACGCTGACGTCAAAGGTGTCCTCGAACTTCTCGACGACGGCGTCGGCGACGTCGGAGGTCATCGACGTGTAGATCGTGAGCTCGCCCTCCTCCTGCGCGCGCTTGACGAGCTCGTCACGCCGCTGCTTGCCGGTCAGACCGGCGAGCTCGGCGTAGACCGTCTCGGCCTTGCCGGCGCCCTCGCCCTGCCCGGCAGGGGCGGGAGCGGCGGTGGGCGAGCCGCCGCAGGCGGCGAGAGTGAACGCGGCCACGGCCGCGCTGCAGGCCAGACGGAGACGGGTCGTGCGCACGGACGTCCTCCTCGGACGGGACAGCAGCGGAAGGGAAGGGGACGGCGCCGTCACGACTTCGCCCCGGCCTGGGTGACCCCGGCGTAGAGGTCGTCCCACTTCTTGGAGTTCTCGAGCAGCTCCTGCTCGGGCACGGGGACGACCTCGAGGCCCTCGATGGCCTTGGCCGCCTCGGGCGTGGCGCCGACGCGGAACTTCTCCTCGAAGACCTTCTGGCCGCCGGTGAGCTCGTAGTCGACGAACAGCATGGCGGCGCAGGGGTTGGTCGCGGTCTTCATGAGGCCGATGCCGTTCGGACGCACGACCACCGGCTGGACCGGCTCGCCGGAGGCCGGTCGCCAGGCCACCGGCGCGCCCTTGTCGGCCGCCTTGTCGATGGTGTGGCTGTACGACGAGATGGCCACGGCGAACTGGCCGGCCGACAGGAGCTCGCCCTGCACCGTGTGGCCCTTGGCGATCTTGGAGTTGGCCGCGATGCGCTTGAAGAGGTCGACGGCCTCCTGCTCGCTCTTGCCCTGGTCGGTGTAGTGCTTGACCAGCGCCGTGAACCAGTCGACGTCGCCGACCTCCATGGACACCTTGCCCTTCCACTTCGGCTCGGCGAGCTCCTCGAGCGTCTTGGGCTCCTGGCCGGACTTGACGAGCTTGGTGTTCCAGCCGACGACGAAGGTGTTGAAGCGGGTCGCCGTCCAGCCCTCGGCCTGGCCCTCCTCGCGGACCTTCTCGCGCAGCTCGCCCTCGTACGGCGACAGGTAGCCCTCCTTCTGCGCGACGTTCAGCTCGAGGGCGTTGGTCTCGAGCACGTCGTTGCCGTAGAACTTGGCCTTCTGCTCCTGCAGCAGGCGCTGCAGCACGGACTCCGAGTTGCCGCGGTAGACGCTGACCTCGACGTCGACCTCCTCCTCGAAGCCCTCGACGAGGTCGTCGATGTCGGTGTTGGAGGTGTAAATCGACAGGGCGCCCTCCTCCGCGGCGCACTTCTTCAGCTCGTCGGTGCGCTGCTGGCCGGTGAGGGCGTTCATGCGCTGGTAGGTCTCGACCGCCTTGGCGTTCTCGGCGGCGCCGCCCTGCGCCGCGTTGTCAGCGGGCGCGGCGGTCGGGGACCCGCCGCAGGCCGCGAGGGCGAGCGCGGCAGCCACCGCGGCGGCAGCCCGGGAGGCGAGGACAGGACGCATGGGGTCTCCTGCGGCGGATCGGCCGGAGCCGGGGGACGGATGGTCTGGCACGGGCGTCGGGCGCGCGGAGAGCAGCAGCCCTCGGGAGCCTGTGAGTAAGGTAACACCCGTTGGTCTATAGGTCTAACCATTCAGGTCACGGGCCGGCAACGGTGCGCTCCGTGATGCCTGCGCTACCGCCGGCCAGGAGCTCGGCGATGCCCTGCACCGTGACGCCCTTCATGACCTCGCGGGCCGTGTCGGCGACCGGGAGCGGCAGCCCGACGCCCTGCGCCATCGCCTCGGCGTTCGCGAGGTCCTTCGCGTGCCAGGTGAAGCGCATCTGCTCCAGCTCGCGCAAGGTCCGGCTGTCCGTCGGGCCGTCCATGAGCGCGCGGCGCAGCGTGGGGACGTCGAGCCCGTACCGGCGGCCCAGCTCCAGCGCCTCGGTGATCGCCGAGATCTGCGCCCAGTGGACCATGTTGTTGACGGTCTTGCCGACCTGACCGGCGCCGAGCGGGCCGAGGTGGTGCACCGAGCTGGTCCACGGCGCGAGCGCCGGCCGCACCCGGTCGAGCGCGTCGGCGTCGCCGCCGACAAGCAGGTTGACCGTCCCGTTCTCGGCACCGCGCACGCCGCCGGTGAGCGCGGCGTCCAGCACGGCGACGCCGTCCGGGGCCTCCGCCGCCACCGCTTCGCAGGTGTCGGGGCGCACCGAGCTGCACAGCAGCAGGGTGGTGCCCGGGCGGGAGCCGGCGAGCAGCCCGCGCTCGCCGCGGCACACCCCGAGCACGTCGTCGTCGGTCGCGACGACGACGAGCACGACGTCGGACCGCGCGGCCAGGTCGGCGAGGTCGGCCGCAGCGGTCATGCCCTGCGCCTCGCAGGCCTGCACGGCGGCCCGGTCGAGGTCGGCGACGACGACGGGGACGCCCGCCCGGGCCAGGTGGCCGCCGATCGGGCCGCCCATGGCGCCGAGGCCCACGACGCCGACGACCGCCGGGTGCGCGCTGTGCTGCTGGTCCATCGTGTCTCCTCGTCGCGGATGTCCTGCAGGAACCACTCGGTCGGGAAGGGGTGCCCGAGGCCCCCTCCTGGGCGAGCTGCCACACAACGGCCGCCGACGTCGGCGAATCGCAGGCCCGGCGTGCCGGTGGTGACGAACAGCGTCAGCTCGTCCTCCGAGGTGCAGGCCTGCGCCTCGCCGCGGTGGACGTCGACCAGCGTGGGGTCGAAGGTCGGGCTCATCGCGTCGGTCGCGGTCGCGACGATGCCGGCGCCCTCCACCGCCTCCCGGGCGGAGCCGAGCGTGTCGGCGTCCGGGCGGGCCATAAGGTCGACGCCGATCCCGGCGGCGGCGCCCACCCGGACGTGCTGCAGGTAGCCGTCCTGCAGCAGCGCGAGCGGCTCGCCGTTGGAGGTGCTGTAGAGCAGGATGATCCAGGAGTACGCGCCCGGCTCGACGCAGTACTTCTCGCTGGTCCGCCCCACGGGCCAGGTCGTGACGTCGGACTCGATCCGGACGGCGACGACGCCGTACGACCGGCAGGTGCCGGCCATCGAGCCCCACTGGTAGTAGCCGTCGTCCCGCCCGGTCGGGGCGTAGAGGTCGATGCGCGGGACGTAGGCGGCGTCGCCGCGGGCGAGGTCGGCGTAGCCGGTGCGCAGGGCCGCGATGCCCTCGGCCATGGTCAGCACCGAGGCGACGTCGGCGTTCTTGAGCAGGCGCACGGTCAGTCCCTGACGTCCTGCAAGAACCACGCGGTCGGGAGCTCGCGGCCGAGCCCGCGCTCGCGGCACTGCTCGTAGACGTGGCCGGCGACGGCGAAGAACTGCGCGCCCTGGATGTTGCCGCGCTCGGAGAACGTGATCTCCTCGTCGCTTGTGCGGGCCTCGTCCGTGCCGTCGAGGACGTCCTCGAGGCTCACCAGCCGGGGCGCCCCCGGCCCCGTCGGCGGGCGGCGGGGCCGGCCGTGGGTGTGGGAGGCCCAGACCGGGTCGTGCGGACGGGCGACGTAGGTGAGGTACTCGTCCGTCGGGCGCCAGTCCGGGTCGTTCACCGGCGCCGGCGCGGTGCCGAGGCGCAGCCAGACGTCGAACGCCGCGCGGGCGCGCGCGTCGACGCTGCCGCCGA
The DNA here is from genome assembly GCA_030773675.1 of Actinomycetota bacterium. The sequence continues at coordinate 3,267 of JALYMN010000225.1, read as the reverse complement.
TGCAGGTGACGTGCGTGCCGGGCTCGAGCCAGTCGCCGACGATGACGTCGCCCGCGGCGTCGGTGCAGCCGGCGACGACGTCCGCGCCGCGGAAGGCGTCGCGGGGCGCGTCGACCGCGACGACGTCGATGCCGTGCAGGTCGCGCATCTCGACGGCGTAGGCCTCCCGGTTCGCCCTGGTGAGGCTGTAGACCTGCACGCGCTCGAGCGGGCGCACGGTGAGCAGCGCCTCGAGGTGGGTGCGGGCCATCCCGCCGGAGCCGAGCATCCCGAGCACCCGGGCGTCCTCGCGGGCCGCGTGCCTGGTGCCGATCGCGGAGTCCGCACCGACCCGCATGTGCTGCAGGACGCCGTCGTTGAGGATCGCGAGCGGCTCGCCGGTGCGCGTGGAGAGCAGGAACACCAGCCCGCAGAAGGTGCCCGGCCCGACGCAGTGCTTCTCCTGCGTCCGGTTGCCGTCGCGCTCCACCTCGACGAGAACGTCCGACTTCATGCGGATCGCGTAGTAGCCGGAGGCGGCCGAGCCGCCCTCCATCGCGCCCCACTGATAGACCGCCCGGTCGTCGACCGGGAAGCGCATGTCGATGCGCGGTCGGCACAGCGCCTCGCCGGCGGCCAGGTCTCGGTAGGCCTGCTCGAGCACGGCCACGACGTCCGGCATCGCCAGCACGCTCGCGGTCGTCGCGTTGTCGATCAGCAGCACCCGTTCCTCCTCGTCGGCCTTTGGTCATACCATTGGACGGTCTCGGTGGAAAGGAGCGGTCGTGCGAGCAGCCGCCGGCGGCCCAACCCGCCACCTCCGGCTCCGGGCGCGCCCGCCGGTGCGTGGGTGAGGCGGGCCGGAGTCGCGGTCCGCCGCGCCTCGCAGCGCACCTTCCGGTCCCTGCGCGAGCCCAACTACCGGCGCTTCTTCGCCGGCCACGCCGTCTCGGTCGTCGGCACGTGGATGCAGCGCGTCGCCCAGGACTGGCTCGTGCTGACCCTCACGGGCAGCGGAGTGGCGCTCGGCATCAGCACGGCGCTGCAGTTCGGACCGATGCTCGTGCTGGGGCTGTGGGGCGGCACCGTGGCCGACCGCGTCAACCGGCGCCGCCTCATCATCGTCACGCAGGCGGTGCAGGCGGCGCTCGCCGCCACCCTGGGCGTCCTCGCGCTCGCCGGCGACGTGCGGCTGTGGATGGTCTACGCACTCGCCCTCGCGCTCGGCCTGGTGACCGTGTTCGACCAGCCGGCCCGCCAGGCCTTCGTCAGCGACATGGTCGACCCCGCCGACTACGTCAACGCCCAGGCGCTCAACTCGACGGTGCACAACGCCGGCAGGCTGGTGGGGCCGGCGATCGCCGGGCTGCTCATCGCCACCTCGGGGGTCGGGGTGGCGTTCATCGTCAACGCGGCGTCGTTCCTCGCCGTCCTGGCCGGGCTGCTGCGCATGGACCCGGCTCTGCTGCGCCGCACCGAGCCGCAGGAGCGCCGCAAGGGGCAGGCGCGGGAGGGGCTGCGCTACGTGCTGTCCTCGCCCGACCTGCGGGCGGCGCTGCTGCTCGTCGGCGTCGTCGCGCTGTTCGGGCAGAACTTCCGCGTCGTCCTGCCCCTGCTCGCCCAGTCGACCTTCTCGGGCGGGGCGGAGGTGTACGGCTACCTCACGGCCGCGCTCGGGCTCGGCGCCGTCCTGGGCTCGCTCTACAGCGCCTCGCGGGAGACCGCGACGTCCTGGGGGCTGCTGTTGTCGTGCCTGGCGTTCGGCGCGGTGAACCTCGTCGCGGCGGCAGCGCCGACGCTCGTCGCGGCGTACGTCGTCATGGCCGCGGTCGGGTTCTTCAACATCCTGTTCAACACGCTCGCGCGCAGCGTGCTGCAGCTCGGCAGCGACCAGAGCATGCACGGGCGCGTGCTCGCCCTGCACGGGCTGGTGTTCCTCGGCTCCACGCCCTTCGGCGGGCCGCTGCTCGGCTGGGTCTGCGCGTCCTTCGGCGCCCGCGCCGGCTTCGTCGTGGCGGGTGCGACGTCTCTCGCGGCCGGCCTGCTGCTGCTGCCCCGGATGCGCCGCCTGCGGACGGCGGCTCCGGCCGCGGCGGCCTCGCCCGCCCCGGAGTGACCGCTACTCGGGGTGCATCACGCCGAGGTTGATCGGGGTCGCGTCGTCGACCCCGTCGTCCTCGAGGCCCGGCGGCGGACCGGGCACCGGCGGGAGGTCGGTCGGCGGGACCTCGACGACCTCGTCGTCCTCGATGGGGTGCTCGTGCGCCATGGGTCCTCCCGTGCTGATGGAATGGTATGACGATTTGCTGGTTCTCTGGTATCCTACGCCGGGCTCCTACCCGGAGCCAGACGGTCGCGCCGCCGGCCGATCTCGGCTTCGTTGGCTCGAGGGGCCGCCCGTCCGACCGCGCTCACCGACGCGGTGGCGCACCCGCCCGGTCCACGGGCCCGGAGAACAGGAGATCGCATGGGCAAGAAGGGACGCGTCTTCGTCCGCGGACTGACCTCGGAGACCTACGGTCTCGGTGCCTTCCGCAAGGCGCAGCTCGCTGTCAAGCGCGTGCGCGACGACTCGATCGTGGTGGACGACGCCAAGGTCGGCCACTCGGGCGACTCCGAGCAGTCGCGAACCTGGTGGCGGATCGGCCCCGGTGACGAGGAGTTCCTCACCCAGACGCTGCAGGTGCACTTCGTGGAGCTGCCGCCGAACAGCTCCAACCACGGCCACGGCCACCAGAACGAGGCCGCGTTCTACATCCTCGAGGGCGCCGGCTACGAGATCCACGACGGCCTGCGCTACGACTGGAAGGCCGGCGACCTGGCCTTCGTGCACACCGACTCGCACCACCGGCACTTCAACCCCTACGACGAGAAGGCCGTCGCCCTCGTCGTCAAGGCGAAGTGCACCTGGATGTTCATGGGCCTGATCCAGCAGGGCCGCAGCGGCCCGATCGAGGGCGAGGACGAGTTCGGCCCGCGGGAGGACTGGTCCGGCATCTGGACCGACGGGGTGCTCGACCGCAAGAAGATCGTGACACCCGAGGACACCACCTGGGAGCTCACCCAGATGGGCAGCGTGCGGCACCTGGTCAACATGGACCGCATCGACCTGCGGCAGTTCAGCGTGGACATCTTCGAGCTCGCCATCCCGGCCGGCAGCCGGTCGGGCAAGCACTGGAAGATGGCCGACGAGGTCGACTACGTGCTCGAGGGCGAGGGCTACAGCCTGCACTGGGAGGTGCAGGAGGAGATCGCGGAGAAGTACTACGCCCGCATCGCCAAGGAGCC
>JALYMN010000224.1 GCA_030773675.1 Actinomycetota bacterium | reverse complement strand
CTGTCTCCTCGGCGTCGGCCGCGGCGTCGGTACCGATGCCCGCGCCCGCGCCGGCCTCCGGCCCGGCGCTGCTGCGCCGGCCCGCCCCGCTCACGGCAGCACCTGGAGCCGGACCGTCGACGACAGGTCCTCGAGCGCGCGCACGAGCTCCGGCGCGAGCTCGTTGCCGACGTCCGCGATGACGTAGCCGATGCTGCCCCGGGTGGCGAGCAGCTCGGCCTCGACGTTGACGCCGTGCTCGGCGAGCAGGGCGTTCACCGACCCGAGCACGCCCGGGACGTTGCTGTGCAGCAGCAGGATCCGCCGGCAGCCGCCCTGGCGGGGCAGCGACACCGGCGGCAGGTTGACGCTGAGCGACGTGTCGCCCTGGGCGACGTAGGTGCGCAGCTTGCCGGCGACGAAGTTGCCGATGTCCTGCTGCGCCTCCTCCGTCGAGCCGCCGACGTGCGGGGTCAGGATGACGTTGGGCAGGCCGCGCAGCTCGCTGACGAACTCCTCGTCCTTGCTCTTGGGCTCGGTCGGGAAGACGTCGACCGCCGCGCCGCCGAGGTGGCCGCTCTCGAGGTGGCGGCGCAGCGCCCCCGTGTCGAGGACGAACCCGCGCGAGAGGTTGAGGAACAGCGCGCCCGCGCGCATCCGGCACAACTGCTCCTCACCGAAGATGAGGTTGTTCGTGGGCCGGCCGTCGACGTGCAGGGAGACGACGTCAACGCTCTCGAGCAGCTCCTCCATCGTCCCGCAGCGGCGGGCGTTGCCGAGCGCCAGCCGGTCGGCGGTGTCGTAGAAGAACACGCTCATGCCCATGGCCTCGGCGAGCACCGACAGCTGGGTGCCGATGTTGCCGTAGCCGACGATGCCGAGCCGGCGTCCGCGGATCTCGTGGCTGCCGGTCGCCGACTTGTCCCAGACCCCGCGGTGCATGGCCGCGTTCTTGTCGGTGAGCCGGCGGGTGAGCGCGACGATCTCGCCGATGGCCAGTTCGACCACGCTGCGCGTGTTGGAGAACGGAGCGTTGAACACCGCCACGCCGCGGCGGGTGGCGGCGTCGAGGTCGATCTGGTTGATGCCGATGCAGAAGGCCCCGACCGCCTTCAGGCGCGGCGCGGCGGCCAGGGCCTTCTCGGTGACGTGCGTGGTGCTGCGCAGCCCGAGCACCTCGACGTCGGCGATGCGGGTGACCAGGTCGTCCTCGCCGAGGGCGGCGGGCAGGCGCTCGACGTCGTAGCCCGCGGAGGCGAGGAGCTCCTGCGCGTCCGGGTGGATGTTCTCCAGCAGTAGGGCGCGCGGGCGGGAGCTCACGCTCGTCGAGGCTACCGGCGAGGGGCGGCCGGGTCGGTCAAGGTGCGGAGGGGTGCGCGGAGTGCCGCTCGACCCAGGCGTCCATCTCGGCCCAGCGGCGGAACAGCCAGTCGACCTGCGCGGCCCGCTCGCGCGGCACCTCCGCCGCCGCGACGAAGTCCCACCGCAGCCGGACCGGCGAGCGCAGGGGGATGCCGCGCCACAGGTCGCCCGGTGACGAAAGCGCGTCGAGGCCGGCGTGCGCGACGAACACGACGTCGGCGTGCGGGGCGGCGGCGAGCGCGGCACCGACGCCGGCGGGGCGCGGCGGCAGCGAGTAGCGCATCCGCTCCGCTTGGTCGGCGGCGTCGACGAGTCCCCGCGCGCGCAGCCGCTGCAGTGCCCGGGCCTTGCGCGCCGGCGAGTAGTTGCCCCCCTCGGGGAAGACCAGCAGCGCGTCCTCGGTGCCCAGGCTGCGGGCCACGTCGGCGACCAGCGTCTCGGTGTCGCTGCCGGGCGGGAGGAAGGCGTTCGGCAGCCGGCCGAGGTAGAGGTCGACGAGCGGGTCCAGCCGGAGCAGGTCCTTGAGCACGACCCGGGGACGCCGGACGTGGTCGCGGTCGAGCAGGGTCTGCACGAGCAGCAGGCTGTCGCCCGGCCCGGCGTGCCGGCCGAGCACGACCATCGCGTTGGTCGAGCCGGGGACGCCGTCGTCCAGGGGCGACCAGCCGGTGCCGTCGGTGACGAGCCGGAGACCGAGCAGCCGCCCGGCCCAGCGCACCGCCGCGTCGAGCAGGGCGTGCAGCACGTCGTAGTGCAGCCGCTGGTCGCCGGCCCGCCGGAGCGCCCACGCCCCCAGCGCGGCGAGCGCGCCGACCACCTCGATCGCGAGCAGCACGACGGCGTACGCGAGCGCGCGCAGCGCCCGGCTGCGCACCGACGGCAGCGCGGCGG
>JALYMN010000223.1 GCA_030773675.1 Actinomycetota bacterium | reverse complement strand
GGCCGAGCTGGCGCGGGTGCTCGACGCGCTGCACCTGCGGGTCCGGCTCGGCGACGAGGTCGGTCAGCGGCACCGGCGCGAGGCCGAGACCGCCGGCGCCGGGGTGTTCGAGCTGCTGTCGGGCCTGGTCGCGGCCGAGGAGGGCGCCCGCGGGCAGCTCGCCGCCGAGCTGCACGACACGGTCGCGCAGTCGCTGATGATCGCGCGGACGTTGCTCATGGCCCGGCCCAGCACCCCCGCCGAGCTCGAGCGGCTGTCGGACCACGTCGCGGACGCCGAGGAGCAGGTCCGCGCCGTGATGGCGCGCACCCGGCCCCCCGTGCTGCGCGACGGTGACCTCGCAGGAGCGGTGGACCTGCTGCGCGCCGACCTCATGGCCCGCTACGCCCTGGACGTCGACGTGCGCTGGCCGGACCAGCCGCACCCGCTGCCGGTCGCGACCGCGGTGACCGTCTACCGCTTCTTCCAGGAGGCGCTGCTCAACGTCGTCAAGCACGCCGACGTCGACGAGGCCCGCGTCACCCTCGAGGTGGACGCCGTCAGCGTCCGCGCCCAGGTGTCGGACGACGGGGCCGGCTTCGACCTCGCGCAGGTCGTGCCCTCGGCGGGGCGGCACGTCGGCCTCGGGCTGCTGCGCGAGCGGGCCCGGCTGGCCGGCGGCGGGCTGGAGGTCGTGAGCGAGGAGGGGGCGGGCGCCACGCTCACCCTGCGGCTGCCCCGGCCACCCGTGCCGGAGTCGCTGGTCAGCGAGGTCGCCGTCGCGGACCGTTCGCTCCGCCGCGTCCCCGGCTGGTAGCCCGCGCGTTCCTCGCGCTCGCGGCGCCGGCGTGCGCGTACGGCGTCAGCCGCGGTGCAGCGCCGTGGTGCCTGGCGGCGGCAGCCCGGCGGTGGCGCTGAGCAGGTCGCACCAGGCCCGCAGGTGCGCCGCGAGGTCGGGAGCGCCGGTGTCGTCGGGCAGCGCCGTCCAGCTCGCCCGCACCTCGACCTCGCTCTCGTCGTCCGGCTCGGCGATCTCGCCGAAGCGGGTCGAGACCGTGCGGGTGACCGTGCCGCCGGCGGCGACGTGCGCCGCGCCCTGCGCCTCCAGCGCCTCGGTGAGCCAGGACCAGCCGACCTCGCCGAGCGCCGGGTCGTCCGCCATCTCGCGCTCGACCTCGCACTGCACGAAGGCGACGACCCGGGTCGACCCGCGCCAACCCTCCTGGCCCTCCGGGTCGTGCAGCACGACGAAGCGGCCGCTGCCGACCTCCTCTCCGTCGCGCTGGACGTCCGCGCCCACGGCGACGGCGTGCGGCGCCAGCCGGGTCGGCGCCGGCACCTCGCGCAGCGACAGCCCGGGCCGGCCCTGCGCGTCGAGCTCCGCGTGCAGCGCCGCCAGCGCCGAGGCGAACCCGGCGGGGGCCGCCGGCTCGAGCGGCATCGGGGTCACAGCCGGAGGGTAGGCGCGTCCGCACCCGGCGGCGGGCTCTTAGGCTGCCCGGCGTGTCGGTGCTGCTCGCCCTGCTCGCGAGCGGGCTGTGGGGGGTCGCGGACTTCCTCGCCGGCGCGGCCAGCCGCCGCCTGCCGGTGGCCAGCGTGCTCGGGCTGTCGCAGCTGGTCGCGCTGCTCGGCCTGGTCCCGGTGGCCGCGCTGACCGGCGAGCTGGACGCCGACCGCGGCTACCTGCTGCCCGCCGTCCTGGCAGGGGTCGTAGGCGTGGTGGCGCTGGGTGCGTTCTACCGCGCCCTGGCCGTCGGGACGATGGGCGTCGTGGCGCCGGTCGCGGCGCTCGGCGCCGCCGTCCCGGTCGTGTTCGGCCTCGCCCGCGGCGAGCAGCCGGGTGCGCTGCAGCTCGCCGGGATCGCCGTGGCCGTCGTCGGGGTGGTGCTGGCCAGCGGGCCCGAGGTGTCCGGACGTCCGGGCGGCGCGGTCCCGCTCGCGCTCGCGCTCGTCGCCGCAGTCGGCTTCGGGCTGGTCATCGTGCTGCTGGCCGAGGGGGCGCGGAGCAGCATCGTCATGACGCTGCTGACCATGCGCCTCACGTCGGTCGTGCTGCTCACCGTGCTGCTGCTGGTCGCGCTGCCGCGCCGGGGGCCCGAGCTCGGTGTGGGCCGGCGCGACCTGCCGCTGGTGGCGGCGGTCGGGCTGGGCGACGTGGGGGCGAACGCAGCCCTGGCCGGGGCCGCCGCCACGGCGGGCGCGCTGGTGAGCGTCACGGGCGTGCTGGCCTCGCTCTACCCGGTCGTCACGGTGCTGCTCGCCCGGCAGGTGCTCGGCGAGCGGCTGCGCCCGGTGCAGGCGGTCGGCGCGGGCGCCGCCCTCACCGGCGTGGCGCTGCTCGCGGGCGGCTGAAGCCGGACGCCCGCGTCCGCGACCCGCAGCGCGCCCGGCCGATCAGGCAGCTGTCGCGTGCTCCAGCACCGCGTCGTCGTCCAGGCCCAGGACGACGGCCGCGCCGCAGTCGGCGCAGGCGAGGTCGAGGCAGTCCTCGCCGTGCCCGTCCTCGCACGGCGGGGTCTCGAAGACGGTGACATCGCGGCAGTCGCTGCACCAGCGGGAGGTGTGTCCGGTCATGCCCGTGACGGTGGCACCCGGGTCCGACAGTTCCGGGGAGGCGCACCGATGGCCGGCCGCCCGAGGACGCGGCTGTGACCTCCAGCGCTGTGTGCAGTCATACCTGAGCGCTTGGTCGCGCGTCGGCTAGCGCCGGTGCTCGGCGGACAGGTGCTGTTGAGCCTGGAGTCAGTAGGTGTAGGCGCTGGCTGGGTCGGCTCGTCGTCGAATCCGAGTTCCTCGACGATCTCCCGCGCGTCCGTCAGCGAGCGGGCCAGCCGGTCCAGCTTCGAGACCACCAGGGTGTCGCCGGCGCGGCAGGCAGCCGGCGCCTCACGCAGGCCGGGTCGGATGCGGGTCGTGCCGCTCAGGCCGTGGTCGACGTAGAATCGCTCGGTGTCGACGCCGAGCGCTACCAAGCTGTTGCGCTGGGCGGTGAGGTCCTGCCCGACCGTCGAGATCGGCGCGTAACCGATCTTCAGTCCCGTCACGCCGGCGAATGTGCCGTATGAGGTTCCCGAGCGGGACAACAAAACGGACGGGTCTATCGGGACGCCGGTCCTGCTCCTGCTCAAGGTACGGCCGACCGGTGATAACGTGTCACTGGCCGGTCGGCTACTGGGACGACGCGCACGTCCCAGTTGCTGGACCGTCGTCACGCAGTCCTGGCGCGCAACTACCCCCGCTGTCTGCTTCAAGGTGGGCGATTGCCCTGCTCCATCGTCTTCCAGGACAGCTACTCCGGGCCGCGGAGGTCGGCGCCCGCGGGTTCCCACAGCTGAACGGGGTTGCCCTCGGGGTCGCGCAGGTCGGCGAACCGCCCGTTGGGATAAGTCTCCGGGTCGACGGCGACGTCGATCCCGGCTGCGCGTAGCTGCCGGACCATCGCGTCCAGGTCCGCCATGCGGAAGTTGACCGACCACGAGCTGGCCGGGTCGCCGAAGTGGGGGGAGTCAGCGGGCATGGCGGTGAACACGGTCGGGCCAGCGCGCTGCCACCAGGAGGTCACCTCGTACGACTCCGGTGCCGGGTCGACACCCAGGTGGGCGGCGTACCAGACGCTGAGCCGGTCGGGGTCCTGAGCACGGAAGAAGAGCCCACCGATGCCACTGACGCGCTCCACGTTTCCTCCCTGCGACATCGGCTGGGTGACCACCCTGCCACCCGGCTGCTCGGAGGGCTCTAGCGCGTTCTCGCAAAACGATCCTCTGAGAGACATGGAGGGGCCGCCCGTCTGGCTGGGCGGCCACAATCAGCGGGTGCTGGTGACGGGAGCTGATGTAGCGGCTCAGCGTGCCTCGGTAGGTGCCGATGTCGGATGAGGTGCACGAGCGGCTTGCTGATCTCGCGCTGCACGGTCCCGCTGTCGAGGTGGTCGACCTGGGCGCGGGGCAGGGGCGCACGCTGGTCGAGGTGGCCCACCGCGCCCCAGCAAGCCGGCTGACCGCGATCGACCTCGATGCCGACGCTCTGGCCGCGCTGGGTGCACGGCTGCCCCAAGCCCGCCTTCTGCGGCACGATCTCGCCGACCCGTTACCGCTGCCTGACGACAGCCTCGACGTGGTGGTCTCCCACAACACCCTGGAGTGTCTCCTGGACCCAGGCGCGCTGCTCACCGAGATGCCCGGGTGCTCCGCCCCGGTGGGCGCGCGGTACTCGGGCACACCGACTTCGAGACGATCGTAGTCACCACCGCCGACCGGGATCTCGCCCGGCGAGTGCTGCTCACCTACGCGCAGCTGCCCGTGCTCTACCGCTACATGGCCGCCGCCGACGCGCAGATGGGCCGACGCCTGCCCGGGCTGGTGCGGCGCAGCGGGCTGCGGCTGGACTCGATCGAGGCGCACACCACCGTGGTGCCGTCCCTGTCCTGGGCGGCGGCTGGCCGGCTGGAGGAGGTGACGCAGGCCGTGCGGCGCAGCGCGGCAGCGGGACGAGGTCACGTCAGCGAAGCTGAGCTCGACAGGTGGGTGGCCGAGCTGCACGCCGCGCAGGACGCCGGTGAGTTCCTCTTCGCCGAAACCGCCTTCCTGGTCGCCGCGGCCCAGGCCCGCTGAGCACGCGGAGCGCACCCGCCGCCACCCTGGCGAGGGCGCCCTACCCCGGTTCTACCGTGGCCTGGTGGACGTGACGTTGCTCTACTTCGACGGCTGCCCCAACTCGCAGGAGACAGAGCAGCGGCTACGCCTGGCCCTGCGCGCCCTCGGTAGGGATGAGCAGCAGCTGACGCGGCCGAAGGTGAACTCCCCCGCGGAGGCCGGACAGCTCTCCTTCCGCGGGTCGCCCAGCGTCCCGTCAACGGCGAGGTCCCGTCAACGGCGAGGACCCCTTCCCGGACCCGGTTGCACCGGTCGGGCTCTCCTGCCGGCTGTTCCCTACCCCCACCGGGCTGGCCGGAGCCCAACAATCGATCAGCTGCTGCAAGCCCTGCGCCGGTAGGTACCAGTAGTCAATCATCAACCGGGACGCCTCCTAGCGAAGGTGACCACCGGCGCTGATCACCTCGACCATCCGCTGGAAGTCACGTGCTCCGAGTGTCCGCTGGAGACGGTGCCGCCGCATAGCCCCGCTCCAGGGCAGGCTTCACCTCCTGCACTGGCTTCCCACGGTAGCTGTTCATGTGCGGTCCACCTGGGTCACGGCCTTCCTGATCGCGTCCTGCGCGACCTTCCGCAGAGCGGCCTCGTTGATCTCGAGCTTCGCCACGCACAGACCGTAGGCGGCTCCAGCGACAACTCGTCCTGCTGTCGCGCCGCACGTGTACCGCTTGACGTTCGGCTACTGCGACGTCGTCACGCGGTCGAGCCGGCGCCGAACAGCGCCGCGCTGGGCGCGACCGCCTCCGGTCGATCCGTCGGCGGCACCACGTGCAGAACTGGGCGACCCTCGACCTGCGACACGCTCCAGGTCGCGAAGGAGCAGCAGGTCGGCTCGGCGGCGGCAAGCTCGGCGAGTTCCGCCCGGATACCCGTGGCTGGCTGGTACCGGACCTCGAGGCGGAGCCCGTCGAGGTGAGCGACGGGGCCGGCAGCCTCGTGGAGCCGCTGCCAACGCAGCAGACGGGACCGGCCGTAGCCCGGGCCAAGCTTGCACGCCAGCGGCAGCGGACTGTGCTGGGTCACGTCGACATCTGCGTCCACACCCAGTGCACGCGGTCTGTCCGGCGCCGTCAACGTGTCCAGCTGGCCGTTCGTCCCGCGGGACTTCTCGTCCGTCGCGGGCCCGTCACGAGCTTGGGGTGATCGGGTCAAGGATCTTCTCGACTTCGTCGTGGCCGTGTCCGGGACCCGTCTGCTCGCGCTGGTGCCGGCACCATCCCAAAGGCGTGCTTTCGAACCGGGTGTCGCGGGCGCGGGATCAGCGCCGTGGGCGAGCAGGTGCCTCACGCTGTCCGCCCGTCCGGAAAACGCCGCCTCGTGCAAGGCAGTTGATCCGTCCCGGTCGACTCCGTCCACGGGGGTGGAGGCGGCTATCAGCTGGTCAATCACGTCCAGTCGTCCATGAGCCGCTGCGGTTCTCAGTGCCGCTATGCGGTCCTGCTGTGACGTGTGAGGGGTGAGGGCACCAGCGAGATCGCCGGCGGCTGCGGCCGCGACGAGATCGGTCGCGCCGGCGGCGAGTAAGACCTCGACGACGTCGGTCAGGCCGAAGACCGCCGCGTGGCGTAGCGCCGTACCGCCGGGAACGCCACCGGCGGACGTTGCCGCGGTGGCGTGCAGGTCTGCCCCGGCCTCAATCAGTATGCGGGCCACCTCGGCGTCGCCGTAGCTCGCCGCCGTCATCAGCGGCGTCTCGGCGTCCATGTCGTCGCCCTCCACTGGCGCGCCGGCGTCGAGCAGTGCTCGGGCCATGGCACCGGTCCCGGGGACATCCCGCCAGACACCGCGTGAGGTGTCGAAGCGCATCATGGCCACGTAACCGAGGGGGCTTGCTCCCCGGGGATGGTCGCACCAGTGCACCATCCGCCGGACGGCCAGTTCGGGGTGTTCGGCGAGCAGGATGGCCAGCCGAGCCAAATCTCCGCTGTCGAGAATCGCTCGTCGCTCGATCTCGGTCTTGAGCTCGGCCCAGCTGGCGAAGCCGTACTCTCGGGCAATCACCAGCTGCGCCGCGCTGAGCGCCAGACGGTCTGAGACGGTACGCAGACGGGCCGTGGCCTCGGGGTCGCCTCGCTGGGCCGCTTGCAGGAGCTCCTTGGCGCGTGACCGGAGCTGGTCGAGGTCGGCGCGCGCAGGAAGGTGGGGCATGACGTCTCCTTTGTCAGCCGGCGGCCCGCATTGCCAGGCGGAGGAGATCGTCAGGAGCAGATCCTCATCGCGCTTAGGGAGGTGGACTCAGTCCTGCCCGCGGGCCCGGCGGCGTCCTCCCACGCCAGTCGCGCACGGTAGCGGTAGGGCGCCAGCATGTCGATGTTCGGCGAGCATGACCCGGGCAGCACCGTCGGCGTGACCGGTGACAGCGCAGGACGGCAGGCACGAGCAGCGCGGTCCCGCCGGTGCCGACGGGAGGAGCCCGCAGCCCGGCTTGCCCAAGGGACTGCCCGTTCCAGTGCCGGATCCTCGTCCGGGGCGATGACTGCGTCCCGCTGGCCGTTCCTCCTGCGGCACAGGGCGGCCGTAGCCCTGCGCCGCGGTGTCGCTACGCGGGCGCGGTGCGAGCTGCGGGTAGGAACGCCCGCTGGTGTGGGGTGTGTGGCAGTCCGGGCCAGGAGGCGCGCCAGGTGTCGAACGCGTCGGCGGTCAGCGGCCGGGACAGGTGGTAGCCCTGGGCGACGTCGCAGGTGTAGCCGGCGAGTTGGTTGAGGATCTGGGTGTTCTCGACGCCTTCGGCAACCGCGGTGAGGCCGAGGTTGTGGCCGAGCTCGACGACGCTGCGCACGATCATGCTGTTGCTGGTGTCGGTCTGCATGCTCATGACGAAGGAGCGGTCGACCTTCAGCTCGGTGACTGGGAGGTTCTTCAGCTGCCCGAGGCTGGTGTAGCCGGCACCGAAGTCGTCGATGCTCAGCCCGACGCCGAGCGCGGCGAGCCGTTCGAGCACGGCTTTTGCCCGCACCGGATCGGTCATGATCGCGCTTTCGGTGACCTCGAGCTTGAGCAGCGCCGGGGCCACGCCGTGCCGGGTGAGCATTTGGGCAACGAGGGTGTCGAGCCGGTCGTCGAGCAGGTTGCGGGCGGACAGGTTGACCGCGATCTGCAGCGGAGCGTCGGCGTCGGCCCAGCGGCGGGCCTGCGCGAGGGCGAGGTCGAGCACCTGGGTGGTGAGTGGACCGATCAACCCGGTGTTCTCGGCTAGCGGGATGAACGCGTCCGGCGGCACCAGCCCGCGCGAGGGGTGCTGCCAGCGCAGCAGCGCCTCGGCGCCACAGACCTCCCCGGTGCTCAGGCTGATCTTGGGCTGGTAGTGCAGGAACAGCTCGTCGTTGCTGAGTGCGCGACGCAGGTCGCCGAGCAACGCGAGCCGCTCCGGGCTGTGCCCGTCGGTGTCCGGGTCGTACACGGCCACCCCGAGGCTGCGCTGCTTGGCGACGTACATGGCGATGTCGGCGCGCTGCATCAGCTCGGCGGGGTGGCTGCCGTGCTCGCCGGACAGCACCACCCCGATGCTGGCCTCCACGTCCAGGTCCACCCCGTCCACGGCGAACGGGCGGGCGAGCGCGGTCTGCAGCTTCTCCGCGACCCCCACCGCCGCCGGCAGGGTGTCGACCTCGGGAAGCAGCACGGCGAATTCGTCGCCGCCGAGCCGGGCGACGGTGTCGCTGGCGCGCAGCGCTTCGGCCAGGCGAGGGCCGATCTGGGTGAGCAGCTGGTCGCCGAAGTGGTGCCCGAGCGTGTCGTTGATCTCCTTGAACCGGTCCAGATCGATGAGCAGCAGGCCGGTGGCGCTGCCGGTTCGCTGCTCGGCGCGCAGCGCCTGGTCGAACCGGTCGGCGAGCAGCGCCCGGTTCGGCAGGCCGGTGAGGGTGTCGTGCAGCGCGCGGTGCTCCATCTCGGACTGCAGGGCCTGCCGGGCGGTGACGTCGTGGCCGGTCAGCACCAGCCCGCTGACCGCCGGGTCGCCGGTCAGGTCCTGCACCGACAGCTCGAACGTCCGCTGCCCGTCGTCGCTGGGCAGGCGCAGCTCGAGCGCCGCCGGGCGCTCGGCGGTGACCTGCTGCAGCGCCGCGGTCAGCGCCGGCTCGTCGGCGGGGTGCACCAGCCGGGTGAGCTCCACTGGGGTGCCGGGGCTGGTGCGCAGCAGCCGCTCGGCGGACGGACTCAGATACCCGGCGCGCCCGGCGCGGTCGGTGACCATCACCAAGTCGGAGGACTGGTCGATCAGCGCGCGGTAGCGGGCCTCGCTGCGCCGCTCGGCCTCCCGACGGACCTCCGCCCGCTTGCGCCGGTTCTGCACCCCGGCGGTCAGCGCCAGCGACAGCACCACGGTCAGCAGTACCCCGGCGTCGCTCAGCGTCCGGGCCTGGGCGGCGGCGGCGGAGATCTCTGCGCCTTCGTCCTGCAGCGTCTCCATCGCGGCGTCGAACGCCGGGTCCACCTCCGCCTCGTCGACCTCCTCTGCCTCCTCTGCCTCCCCGTCGGCCAGCAGCGCCAGCTCCTTGTCCACCGCCGCGCCGTACCGGGCGTGCGCCGCCAAAAGCTCGTTGACGTGGTGACCGGGATCGCCGGCGCTGGCCCGCTCGATCAGCGCTTTCGCGCGCTCGCGGGACTCCACCAGCTCGACGCGGACGTCCTCCGGCGACAGCCGGCCGCTGATCACCCGCCACTCCAGCGCGTCCTGCGTGCGCAGCTCGGTGACCACCGACTGCAGATCCCGCTCCGCCTGCACTCCCTGCTCACCCATGTGCTTGAGCTTGAGCGTCACCACCGCGACGGATCCGAACACTCCGGCGGCCAGCAGCGCGACCGCGACGGCCGCAGCGCTCCACCGGCGGTGGCCGCGGGGCTGCCCGGCGGTGCGGGCACGGTCGGTCGACATACGGAAATCCTCGGCCGGCGGACCGCGGCGCCTGCTCGCCCAACCGGGCGACGCGCAGCGAACACCAGAGCGCGCTAGCGGCGCCGGATGCCGCCGCACCGCGTCCGTTAGCCGATCGTCAGTGGGACGACGTTCCAGTGATCCTTCGGCTACCGGACATGATCCACCTCCGGCACCTCCGCGTACTCGCACCACCTACCGCCACCAGAAACGAGCCACCTACCGCTCAAGTCACAGACAGACGCAGGCCCGCCCGGCGGGCCGCGAGGACGCCGCTCTGGCAGGCTCTACGGCGATGCCGCCCGCCGATGCGACCGCCCACCCCACCGACTACCCGGCCGCCGACGTGACGGCCGGCACCGCCGGCGACTCGACCACCCGACCGGCCCCAGACCGGGTCGCCTCCGCCCCGACCGCCGGCGGCCTGGCGCCCCGGACGCCCGCCACGGACTCCGCGTTCCTGCGTGCCTGCCGGCGCGAGCCCGTCCCGCACACGCCGGTGTGGTTCATGCGCCAGGCCGGGCGCGCGCTGCCGGAGTACCGCCGGCTGCGCGAGGGCACCGCGATGCTCGAGTCGTGCGCGCGGCCCGACATGGTCGTCGAGATCACGCTCCAGCCGGTCCGCCGCTTCGGCGTCGACGCGGCGATCTTCTTCTCCGACATCGTCGTCCCCCTCAAGGCCGTCGGGGTCGACCTCGACATCGTCGCCGGCGTCGGCCCGGTGGTCGCGCAGCCGTTCCGCAGCGCCGCCGACCTCGACCGGCTGCCCGCGCTCACCCCCGACGACGTGCCCTACGTGACCGAGTCGGTCCGCGCCCTCGTGGCCGAGCTCGGTGCCACGCCGCTCATCGGGTTCGCCGGCGCGCCGTTCACCCTGGCCAGCTACCTCGTCGAGGGCGGACCGAGCAGGAACCATGCGCGCACCAAGGCGCTCATGTACGGCGAGCCGCAGCTCTGGCACGCCCTGCTCGAACGGCTCGCCACGATCACCTCGGCGTTCCTGCGCGTACAGGTCGACGCGGGCGCGAGCGCCGTCCAGCTGTTCGACTCGTGGGTGGGCGCGCTGCCCGCCGCGGACTACCGGCGCTCGGTGCAGCCGCACAGCGCGCGGGTGCTCGCCGCCGTCGCCGACGTCCCGCGCATCCACTTCGGCGTCGGCACCGGCGAGCTGCTGCACGACTTGGGGCAGGCCGGCGCGGACGTCGTCGGCGTCGACTGGCGGGTGCCGCTCGACGAGGCCGCGCGCCGGGTCGGGCCCGGCAAGGCGGTCCAGGGCAACCTCGACCCGACGCTGGTGTTCGCGCCTCCCGAGGTCGTGCGGGCCAAGACCGCCGAGGTCGTCGAGCAGGGCGGCGCCGCCGAGGGGCACGTGTTCAACCTCGGCCACGGCGTGCTGCCCGAGACCGACCCGGACGTCCTCGCCCGGGTGGTCGACCACGTGCACGAGCTCACCGCGAGGTGACCCGCCCGCCGTCGTCCGACGCGGACGCCGACCTCCCCGGCGAGCTGCTGCGGCGCTGGACGGCCGCCCTCGGCACCGACCCGGACGTCGACGCCGCCGGCCGCGGCCTGCTCGACCGGTACGCCGAGCCGCACCGGCGCTACCACGACCAGACGCACCTGCTCGAGGTGCTCGTCCGGCTCGAGCAGATGAGCGAGCCGGTGCCGCCCGGGGCGGTGCTCGGGGCGTTCTTCCACGACGCGGTCTACCGGGGGGCGCCGGACGACGAGGAGCGCAGCGCCGTCCTCGCCGCCGAGGTGCTCGCCGGGCTGGGCGTGGCGCCGGAGGTGGTGGACGAGGTCGCGCGGCTCGTGCGGGTGACC
>JALYMN010000222.1 GCA_030773675.1 Actinomycetota bacterium | reverse complement strand
GTAGAGGTTGACCTGCCGGGCGCCCAGCCCGGCGAGCCGCCCTCGAGCTCACGCAGCGGGGAAGCGGTGCGCCGCGGGACCCACGGCGGGGCGTCGGGAGCGGCGGGAGGAGGCGGGTCGGCCTCGGTCGGGGAGTCGTCCGGCGGGCCGGCCTCGCCGGCCAGGTGCGGGAGGCGCTCGGCGAGCCGCTCCCGGCCCGAGTCGACGAGCGGCTGCAGCGCCGCCTCGACCGCGGCCTCCGGCAGGCCGAGGGTCTGTGCGACCTCCGACCACGGCCGGCCGTCGGCCACCATCCCCTGCACGAACGAGCCGACGGCCGCGCCGGCGGCCCGGTAGGCCTGCCAGCAGTCGCGCAGCACGTCGGCCGTCTCGGCGTCCGCCGACTCGGCGCGGCGGGCCAGCTCGACGGAGCGGGACACCTCGCGCTGTGCGGTGACCCGCCAGTCCTGGGCGGTGACGGGCACGGGACTCCTGGGGACGAGGGCGGACGGCCGCCGGGCGGCGGAGCGGGAGCGCTAGCGGGGCGCGGAGCCGGTCGAGTCGCGCACCACGAGCTCGCTGGGCAGCCGCAGGGTGGGAGCGGGGTCGGGCAGCCCGCCGGAGATGAGGTCGCTGAGCAGGCGCACCGCGGCCGCTCCGGCCGCCGCTCCCGGCACCGCGATCGTGGTGAGCGGCGGGGTGGTCATGGGAGCGAGCCAGATGTCGTCGATGCCGATGACGGACACGTCGGTGCCGACGCGCACGCCGCGGCCGGCCAGCCGCTGCATGAGGCCGAGCGCCATGAGGTCGTTGTAGGCGAGGACGGCGGTCGCGCCGGTGGCCAGCGCCAGGTCGGCCGCGGTCAGGCCCGCCGAGAAGCCGGGCTCGAAGGGCCCGAGGACGACGACCTCCAGGCCGGCACGCTCGGCGGCCGTCGTGAGCGCGGTGCGCCGCTCGGCCTGGGAGAAGCCGTCGGCGGGGCCGGACAGGTAGGCGAGCGTGCGGTGCCCCAGCGCGACGAGGTGCTCGACGGCCTGCGTGACGCCCTGCTCGGCGGGGACGAGCACCGCGGGCACCCCGGCGGTGCTGCGGTTGACGACCACGACCGGCACCCGCTCCAGCAGGTCGAGCAGGTCAGCGTCCGGCATGCGGGGGGAGGCGAGGACGAGGCCGTCGACCTGGGCGGCCATGGCGCGCACCACGCGCGTCTCGTCCTCGGTGTGCTCGTCGATGTCGGCGACGAACAGCGCCAGCTCGCGCCGCTTCGCCTCGGCCTGGACGGCCTGGATGAGCGGCGGGAAGAAGGGGTTGCTGATGTCGGGGACGACCAGGCCGAGGTTGCCGGTGCGCCCCTTGGACAGCGACCGCGCGACCCGGTTCGGCGTGTAGTCGAGCTCCCGCGCGACAGCGAGGATGCGCTCGCGGGTGTCGCTGCGGACCGACTCCGGCCGCGAGAACGCCCGGGACGCCGTCGCCTTGGACACCTCGGCGCGCAGGGCGACGTCGCTGAGAGTCGTCACGCTGCTCCTCGTCTCGGTGGCCGCGTCTAATCTGCAACCGGTTGCACACCGTCAAGAGGCGATCAGGCGCTCGCGCCCCGTGCTGCGACGAAGCGCAGGGCCAGCTCGTAGCCGTCCACGCCCAGACCGGCGATCACGCCGGTCGCCACCGGAGTGACGTAGGAGTGCGCGCGGAACGCCTCCCGGGCGTGCACGTTGCTGATGTGGACCTCCACCAGCGGCGCGGTGAGCATCGCGCAGGCGTCGCGCAGCGCGACGGAGGTGTGGGTCCAGGCGGCGGGGTTGAGCACGACGGGGCAGCCGGCGTCGGCCGCCTCGTGCACCCAACCGATCATCTCGGCCTCGGCGTCGGTCTGGCGCACCTCGACCTGCAGGCCGAGCGCCTCACCCACGCAGCGGCAGCGCTCCACGAGCTCCGGGTAGGTGGTGTGCCCGTACTTCTCCGGCTCCCGCCGCCCGAGCCGGCCGAGGTTGGGGCCGTTGAGGACCAGGACGCGCACGGGCTCTCCTCCGCCGGGCGGCTGGGGCCGCGCTGGGCGCGCACGCTACCCAGCCGCTGCCCTGCCGTGGGGGTGCAGAGATCCTCCACGCAGCCCCTTGACATGTCCCTGCAATCGGTCTCATTGCGGTCGTGGCCACAGCGCGGCCCTGCCGGACCCCGGTCGGTGGCTCCGCGACCGCCGGACGCCGGCTGCCACACCCCTCGCGCCACCCCCCTGCCACACCCCGCGACACGCTCAGCGTCCGCCCGACCCGGCCGGCGCTCGTCCCTCCCCCGTCGGCGCCGCCGCGCGCACCTCCCTGGGGAGCCCCGATGCCCGACGTCCTGCACGAGAAGCCCGGACTGCACGAGCCGCACGGCGCCAAGACCCCGCGGAAGGCGGCGCTGGCCAGCTGGATCGGCAGCGCGGTCCAGTACTACGACTTCTTCCTCTACGGCACCGCGGCCGCTCTGGTCTTCCCCGACCTGTTCTTCCCGACGGCCGACCCGAGCTCGGCCCGCCTCGCCTCCTTCGCCACCTTCGGCGTGGCGTACGCGGCGCGCACCATCGGTGCGGTCGTGCTCCGGCACTTCGGCGACCGCATCGGCCGCAAGACGATGCTCATCTTCACCCTGCTGCTCATGGGTGCGTCGACGATCGCCATCGGCCTGCTGCCCACCTACGCCCAGGTCGGGATCCTCGCGCCCATCCTGCTCGTCGTCCTGCGCCTGCTGCAGGGCCTGTCCGCTGCCGGCGAGCAGGCCGGCGCCAACTCCATGGCGCTCGAGCACGCACCGGCCGACCGGCGTGGCTACTTCACCAGCTTCACGCTCAGCGGCACCCAGATGGAGCTCATCCTCGCCACCCTCGTCTTCCTGCCGATCGGGGCGCTCCCCGAGGACGCGCTGCAGTCCTGGGGCTGGCGCGTGCCGTTCCTGCTGAGCACGATCGTCGTGGCCGTCGGCCTGTGGGTCCGCCGGGCACTGCCCGAGACGCCGGCCTTCGAGGAGGTCGACGAGGGCACGAGAAGGCCGCCTTCCCCGCCGCCGTCCTGTTCCGCACGCACGGCGTCGACGTCCTGCGCGTCGTCGTCTGCGCCTTCATCGCCGTGGTCAGCACGATCTTCACCGTCTTCACGCTGTCGTACGCCGTCGACGAGGTCGGCATCTCGCGCCCGCGCATGCTCAGCGTCCTCATGCGGCCAACGTCGTCGCGCTCGGCGCCATCCCCTGTTCGCGGCGCTGTCCGACCGGATCGGTCGCAGGCCTGTCTTCATCTTCGGCTGCGTCGGCTCCGCCGCACTCATCTGGCCCTACATGTGGGCGATCGGCCGCGAGAACTACCTGCTCGTCTTCCTGCTCGGCGTGCTGCTGTCCGGTGTCGTCTACAGCGCGGCGAACGGCGTGTGGCCCTCGTTCTACGGCGAGATGTTCGGACACCCGCGTGTGCTACTCCGGCATGGCCATCGGCACGCAGGTCGGCTTCGCGATCGCGGGCTTCGCGCCGCTGATCAGCGAGGCGATCCTCGGCGACGGCGTCAACGGCTGGGTGCCGGTCGCTGTGTTCACCACCGTGGCGGGCCTGCTGGCCGCCGGCTGCGCCGCCACTGCCCGCGAGACCAACCGCGTGCACATGCTCGACCTCTGCAAGCGCGGCCCCGCCCTGCCCCTCCGACCTCCCCCCACGCACTCCCGACAGGAGCGGCACTGTGAGAGCGATCGTGTACACCGGCCCGCAGCAGGTCGAGCAGGTCGAGGACTGGCCGGAGCCGGAGTGCGGGCCCGACGACGTCGTCGTGCGGATGCGGGCGGTGGGCCTGTGCGGCTCCGACCTGTCCGTGTACGACGGGCACCGCGACCTGCCCTCGCTGCCCTGGGTGATAGGGCACGAGGGCGGGGGCGACGTCGTCGCCGTCGGCGAGCGCGTGCCCGACCGCGCGGTGGGCGACCGGGTGGTGATCGAACCCAACCTGTCCTGCCTGGACTGCCCGGCCTGCGAAACCGGCGTGACCTCCGACTGCGCCAAGCGCGCGATCCTCGGCATGAACGCGCCGGGCATCCTCGCCGAGCGGATGGCCGTGCCCGCCGCGTTCACCTGGGTCGTGCCGCAGGACTGGCCCGACGCGGTGCTCGCCTGCTTCGAGCCGCTCGCCGTCGCCCGCGCCGCCGTACGGCGCTCCGGGGTCCGCCCCGGCGACCGGGCGCTCGTCGTCGGCGCCGGCTCGCAGGGCCTGTTCGTCTGCCTGTCGCTGCTCGCCCTGGGCGCCGAGCCGTCCGTCACCGAGCCGCACGCGGGCCGGCTGGCGCTCGCCCAGTCGCTCGGCGCGCAGCCCGCCGACCTGGCCGGGGCGACGTACCCGCACGTCTTCGAGACCGCGGGCCCGGCACCCGCCTTCGCCACGGCCATGCGCTCGGTCGCCTCGACCGGGACCGTGACGCTCATCGGCTTGAGCTCCGAGCCGGTGCAGCAGTCGACCTCGGACCTCGTGCGGCGCGGCCTGCACCTCGTCGGCTCGATCATCTACGACCCCCCTCCGACTTCGCCGGGACGCGCGACGCGATCGCGGCGGGCCTGCGGCCGCAGCGGGCCGTGCACGCGGGCATCGCCCCGGCCGACGCGGCGCGGCCTTCGCGGAGGCCCGCGGCGTGCCGGGGAGTCGTGGCTCGACCTCACCCGCTGGTAGACCCGCTGCCGCGCCCCGCGTGACACGCTGCGGCGGGTCCTGCTCATGCACGCCCCAGAACGGGGGCGGCCGACGATGAGCCCGCAGCCCACCCGCGAGGACAGGTTCTCCTTCGGCCTCTCAACCGTTGGCTGGCAGGGTCGCGACCCCTTCGGCGTCGCCACGCCGGCTCCGCTGGACCCGGTCGAGGCCGTGCACCGGCTCGCCGAGCTCGGCGCGTACGGCGCGTACGGCGCGACCTTCCACGACGACGACCTCGTCCCGGCCGGCAGCGACACGAGCGCACGCGAGGGGCACGTCAAGCGTTTCCGGGCCGCGCTCGAGGAGACCGGGCTCGTCGTCCCGACGGTGACGACCAACCTGTTCACGCACCCCGTCTTCAAGGACGGCGTTCACCAGCAACGACCGCGACATCCGCCGCTACCCGCTGCGCAAGACGATGCGCAACCTGGACCTCGCCCCGAGCTCGGTGCCGAGACCTCTCTCGCGGCTGGCCCTGTCGGCGCCGCCGGGCGCCGGCGGGCTCGTGCTCGTGCCCTACCTGGAGGGCGAGCGCACGCCGGACAGGCCGTGGTCGACCGGCGCGTCCACGGGCTCACCCTCGCCACCGCAGCCGGCGCACATCGCCCGCGCGCGGTCGAGGGGCTGCTGTGCAACCTGGCCGACGGGCTCGACGCGGTGGCGACCGGCGGGACGCCGGTGCGCCGGGTGCTGCTGG
>JALYMN010000221.1 GCA_030773675.1 Actinomycetota bacterium | reverse complement strand
TTCCTCGGCGACGCCAGTGGCTTCCCGTCCGCGAAGGCGGCCGCCTGCTACGTCGGGATCACTCCGTCGAACTGGTCGTCCGGCACCACCACCCAGCCGCACCGGGCGATCAGCAAGGAGGGACCGGCGGTGCTGCGTCTGGCGTTCTTCCAGGCCGGCAAGGCCGCCCGACGGGTCGATCCGCAGCTCGCCGCGTTCTACCGCACGCTGATGACCGACCGCGGGCACTGCCACACCTCCGCCACCGTCGCGGTCGCCCGCAAGCTGGTCGAACGGACCTGGACCGTGCTGCGCCGCGGCGAGCCCTACCAGCTCCGCGACCTGCACGGCCGCCCCATCACCGAACGGGCCGCCAGACAGCTCATCGCCGAGCAGCTGACCGTCGACCAGACCGTCCGGACCCGGGCCCGCGCGCACAGCGCCGCGACGCACCGGGCCAAGCTCACCCGATAACTCGCGCCGGGCACCGCTCACCCCGGCCAACACAACTCACCGCACGGCCGGAACACCGACCACACAGCTTCCTTCCTCAATCACCGCCGACCTGCCGGCGCCGAGGAGATGTCAACGTGGAGCGCCCACAGGCGGACATCGACAGATGGCCGCCGAGGACGAACGACATTGACCTCGACGAACGCCGGCACATACTTCGGCGGCGGAAGGAAGGACAGCGGTCAAACCCGGCCGACGATGACGCGCGCCCACGTAACGTCACGAACAGCAGTCTTGACAGGCGTTAGGGAATCTCTTCGGAGATGAGCGTGGTGGCCGGGACGCGCCGGTGAGTCCCGCTGCGGGCTGAGACGGGTCGAGGCCCTCCATGGAGACCGGGGCCCGCGACTACCCCGACTTCCTGTACGACGACGACGCCTTCTCCGAGCGGGTCACCCCACGGTGCCTCGCGGCGCTGCCGGCGAAGGGCGCGGAGGTCGACCACTTCGTCCCCTGGTCGCAACTCCCGAACGACTGGGCAACCTCGTCCTCGCCGACGGGCGGTGCAACAACGGCAAGCGCGACCATTACGCGGACCTGCCGCTGCTGCGCCGGTGGGCCGAACTGCCGGCCGACGTCCGCGCAGGTCTCCGACGCCGCGGGCTGGCCGCTGCAGCTCGACCGGTCCCGGCAGATCGCCCGCGGCCTCTACGCCCAGCTGCCGTCCGGGACGCCCCTGTGGCAGCAGGCGGGCGTGTTCGCCGTCCTCGACCGGGGACAGCTGGCCGACGTGCTGCGCGCGCTGAAGGCGTCGTGACAGGGCACGGCACGCACGCCTGGTGCGGGCGGCGTGTCCCGGACCTGATCCGCGTAACGCTCGGTCCGGTCGTCGAGGTGCTCCAGCCCGCCGGGCAGATGAGGGCTCGGAACGAGATGGTGGAGGCCGCCTAGCCGCACGGACGCCGACGAGTCGGCCGGGCCGAGGAGCTGGCCCGACGCGACGGAGGTCGTCCGCTCCTCGACCGCGGGCTGGGCGCTCCTTGACCGCGGGCTGGGCTTGTCCCTCACAGACCTGGTGGAGGTGGTCGTCGTGAAGGCGTCGAGCGCGCATGACCTGCTCCTGGTCGAGGTGGCGGACCCGCAGGGCTGACAGGACGCCGGCAGTTCCCACCGTTCCGCGGCTCGCCGTCGGCGGTCGCGCGAGGGCGAGGCGCCCGGCCGTCCGGACAAGGCGGGATCTCCTGCTCAACGCCGATGTAGGCTTACATCATGTCCCGCCGCACGCAGATCGTCCTTGACGACGAGCAGTACGCGCTGCTCAAGGAGGAGTCGCGCCGGTCGGGGGTCAGTCTCGGCGCGCTGGTCCGAGCGGCAGTGGACCAGCGTTTCGGACGGGCGCGTGGTGACGTGGACGCCGCGCTCGACGCGCTAGACCGCTCTGCGGGCATCTGGGACCTGGACGGCGACGGCGACGGCGACGGCGAGCGCTACGTCCACGACCTGCGCCGCGGACGGTGGCGCGAGGACGAGCCGACTCCGTGACGGTCCTCGTCGACACCTCCGTCTTCGTCGACCATCTGCGGGGCTACCCACCAGCGACGGGCGCCCTGCGAGAGCTGGTCCGCCACGGGCGCCCGCGCGTCGCGTCGGTGCTGACCCGGACCGAGATCCTGCGCGGGCTTCCGCCCCGGCAACGACCCGCCTGGACCGCCCTCACCGACCTCCTGACCTGGCTGCCCGTCGACGTCGCGGTCGCGGACAGAGCCGGCGAGTTGGCCGGGCAGTTCCGGCTCAGCCACGCCTCGATCGACGCCGTCGACTACCTGATCGCCGCCACCGTGGAGCTCTCTGGAGCCGAGCTGTGGACCCGCAACGTGAGGCAATTCCCGAGCCTGCCGGGGCTACAGGCGCCGTACACCTGATGGGGAGGCGTCCGGAGCTCGCGGCCGCTCGGGTGACTTCGATCCCTAGGACGGCGAGCACCTGCAGCAGCCGCTCGACTCTGGCCGGCATGCCCGTGGGCGGGTCGTACATCAGCCGCTCTCAATCCCTGTCCACGCGTCATGCCCGCACATCGTCGGGAGGACGACTCGTCGGGTCCGCGACGACGAGCACCTGCCGCTGTGCGACTGGTGCGACAGGGAGCTGTCCGGCTACACCCGCCGCCGCTTCGGCGACCTCGCCTCGGCGCTCGACGCCTTCCGCGCGCCGCTGCAGAACCGCCGGCTCATCCAGGACGAGCTGCGGCACGTCGAGCACGACGAGATCTGGTTGCCGTACAGCGGCTCCTACGTCGCACTCGGTCTCCGCGGCCGCGGCGTGGCGTGGACCGGGAAGACGTACGTCGTGCCGCGGGGCCGGCGTGTCCATCGCGCTGCACGGCTACACGGACAGCGTCGGCGGCGCCCGCAAGGGCCCCGAGCAGCGGACCGGCACCCTGTGTGGTGGCTGCTGGACGGTCAAGGCGCTGACGGGCGCGTGCGGGTGTGACTAGCTGCCCGCCGGGGCCACCGCATCAGGACGCGCCGGTCCGCGCGGCCGCCCCGGTGGCTCCGGTGGCTCCGGTGGCTCCGGCTCCGGTGCTCCGCGCGAGCGTCCCGACTGGCCGGTCACGGTTTCCCGGTCGCCCTGCGCACCTCCTGCTCGACCAACTCGCCCAGCACCCGCGCCTGCAGGCGCGCGAGGACGTCGAGCCGACGGTGGAGCGGCAGCCGGCCGAGAAGCGCGAGCGCCTCGTCTAGGACGCCGTCACCCCCGTCGGGTGCGACATCCGAAGCGCCCACCGCCAGCTGGTCCGCACGTGGAGACGCCGCGTAGTAGGGGTTCGCCAGGAAGTCGGATGTCCTCTCGGCGGCCCTTGTACCGATCCCCTTCTCCCGGTCGAGGAGGTCGGCCAGCTGTCGGTACGGCATCTCCAGCGCGGTCGCGAGGTCCTGCGCGGCCTCGGCGGAGGGTGTCCGGTGCCCGCCCTCCAGCTGCGCGACGTACGGATAGGACAGCCCGGTCAGCTCGGCGAGCCGCTGTCGCGACAGACCCAGCTCCTCGCGCCGCGACCGGAGCAGCCGCCCGAGCTCGGGGAAGCGCCGGGGACCACTCGAACGGGGGCTGGTCACGTGTATATGCGTGCATCACACTGCTGCATGTACCGCAGCCTAGCCCACCTGAAGGAGGCATCATGCACCTCTCCGCCCACCTCGACGTCGACGTGCTCGCCCACGAGGCCGACGACACCCTGTCCGTCCTGCTCGAACTCAGCGCGCCGGTCGTGGACGGCGGGCCGCGGCAGCCCACGGCCTTCCAAGTGGTTCTCGACCGCTCGGGCTCCATGGCCGGGCCGGCCCTCGAGGGAGCGAAGGCCGCGCTGCTGTCCCTGGTCGACCGGCTCCACCCGCAGGACGCCTTCGGCCTCGTAGTCTTTGACGACGAGGCGACCGTCGTCGTGCCGGCCGCGCCCCTCAGCGACAAGGCCCGCGTCAAGCAGGCCATCGCCGCGGTGCACCCAGGTCGTTCGACCGACCTCGCCGCCGGCTACCTGCTGGGACTCCAGGAGGCCCGGCGCGTGCTGAGCCCGGCCGGCGCGACGCTGGTTCTCGTCTCCGACGGGCACGCCAACGCCGGCGAGCGCGACCCCGACCGGCTCGGTCCGGTGGCCGGCAAGGCGCACGCGGACGGCATCACGACGTCCACGCTCGGCTACGGCCTCGGCTTCGACGAGACGCTGCTGGCGGCGCTGTCCTGCGCGGGGGGAGGCAACCAGCACTTCGCCGAGGACCCGGACGTCGCCGGCCAGCACCTCGCCGGCGAGGTCACCGGCCTGCTGTCCCAGGCGGCCCAGGCCGTGTCGCTGCTCGTGCAGATGGCGCCCACCGTCCGCGGCGTGAAGGTCGTCAACGACCTGCCCTGCCACGTCGTGCCGGAAGGGCGTCCTCGTCGGCCTCGGCGGCCTGTACGGCGGGGAGACCCGCAAGCTCGTCCTCACCTTCGACGTCCCCGGCCTGCCCGCGCTGGGGCTCGCCGAGGTGGCCGTGCTGGAGCTGCGCTACGTCGCGCTGCCCGCGCTCGAGCAGCACACGGTCACCCTCCCGCTCCAGGTGAACGTGGTCCCCGGAGACGTCGCCGCGGGCCGGGTGCCCAACCCCGTCATGCGGACCGAGCTCGCGTTCCTGCAGGCGCAGACCGCCAAGCGCCACGCCTCGACCCGGCTGAGCCGGCGCGACACGGCGAGAGCACTCCGCGACCTGCAGACGGCGAGGAGTGTCGTCATCGACGCGCTCGCCGCTGCGCCGGCCGAGCTCCACAGCGAGCTCCGCGACGAGGTCGACGCGCTCGCGCGGATGGAGGAGGAGGCGCAGTACGGCGACCTCAGCCGAGCCGCCAAGGTCACCTCCTCCGACGCCGCACGCAAGAGCCGCCAGCGCGGCCGCCGGCCGTCGTAGCGCCCCACCCGGTGGGCTCATCACTCGCCCCGGGTCTCGTGCACCACCAGCGTCGCGCCGACAACGACCGCCGACGTGCCCACGACCGACAGGAGACAGTTGGACCTGCTGGAGCTCCGCGACCTCGGTGTCGACCTGGCGCTGCTCGACCTGCTCGAGGCCGCCGACATGCGCGAGCAGTGCGTCGTCAAGCCGGGCACCGGCGGACCGGACTGGCGCGTCATCACGACCGCCGGGGGACGCGTGGGTGCTCTGTACGCCGGCCGGCGCGCGCTCACGCTCGCGCTCGACCCCGACGACGCCCAGGGTCTGGCGGCCGGGCACGGCTTCCGGGTCGTCAAGAAGTACGCGACGACGTGGCGGCTGCGGGTGCCGGCGGCCGCCCTCGGCCAGCTGGCCTTGCGCGAGGTGGTGCTCGAGGCCGTGGTGCGCGCCCTGCTCAGGACCCACGACCGGACCAGGGCACCCCGCCACCTGCCGGCCGAGGACCCCGACGTCCACGACGCGGCGACGGCCGCCGTCCCCAGCATCGACGTCGCTGCGGTTCTGCTCGACATCACGCGCCGCTGGCACTGCGGCATGGACGAGGAGGCCGTGTACGACGTGGTCCAGGGCTGGTGGCCGCTGGGGCCCCGTCGAGAGCTGGCGGACGTCGCCCTCGCGGTCGCGGACGGCGAGGTCCGCGCCGTGTTCCGGTGCTCGAGTGGCGCGCGACGCGAGGGCGACGGTTCGTTCGAGCACGAGGCACCGGGCATGCCGCGGTGGGCTTCGACGGCGAGCCGGCCCCCGACCTCGCGCACCTCGTCGGCCTGGACGTGCGCGAGCTCCTGCCGCCCGGCGCCACGGACCCGGTGAAGTACGTCAACTGCGTCGCGCCGGTGCCAGAGTGAGTGGCGACCCTGTCGTCCAGGCTGGCCGTCGTCCACCGCACCTCGACGAGCTGCGCGAGGTGTGCGCGCGACTGCACGCCAATCCTGTGCTGCACATGAGCCTGCACAGCAAGGAGCTCTTCCACAGCAACACCCTCGCGTGGCTCGTCGAGGCGCACAGGGAGCTCGGGGCGAAGGCGCTGGCCCCGTGGCTCGTGCCCGACCCGAACAGCAGGTCTTCCGGGTACGCCGCGAGCACCGCAACCTCGACCTCGTGGTCGAGCTGCCCGGGTTCCGGCCGCTTGTCGTCGAGAACAAGACCTTCAGCCTGCCGGACGAGGGACAGCTGAGCAGGTACGACGCGGTCAACCTGCCGCGAGCGGGACTGCCCGACGCGACGCGCCTGCTGCTCTCGCTGCCGGACCCCGGCTGGACGTCGTGGCAAGGGTGGACCTGGGTCTCGTACGACGCCCTGGCAGAGCAGCTCGCGCCGCTGGTCGACCCGCTGGCCGCACGCGACCCCTTCGCCGCCCGCCTGGTGGAGCACTACCTGGACCTCGTCCGCGACCTGCTGCACGTGGCGAAGTTGACGCGCGTGCAGGACGACAGCGAGCCGGTGTACCTCGACGCCGACCAGGTCGCGCTGCTGCGCTCGGTGCGGCTGCACGGGATCATGCAGAAGCTCCGCGCCCGCCAGCTCATGCACCGGCGCGCAGGCCTGGCCGGGCAGGACCGGTCGCCGGCCCCGGCGATCCGGCACGTCAACCACGAACGGAAGCGTGCTGATGGAGACCCGCCTGTGTTGCCGAACGGCGACGCGCTCGGCTGGCAGCTCAGGGAGCGCAGTGGCGTCGGTTCCTCGTTCCCCCGGCGTTCGCCGGTCGAGGAATGCCGCAAAGGCGAAGCGGGCGGCGTACGCCTCCTCCCGCTACGAGTCGTGGTTCGACTTCACCACCGAGCAGGCGTACGGGCCCTTCGCGCCCGGGCCGGACGCGGGCTTCAACCACTACGACCTGGACTTCGTCTACCGCTACGTGAAGGCGCCCCGGCTGGCGGTGCACGAGCTGTTCGCCCTGGCACAGGTAGTCATGACGCAGGCGGAGCAGCAGGCCGCCGCCTGAGCGCCTGGCGACCGTCTCCTGGAGCAAGGACCTCCTCGTCGGGCTGCTCGGCCACGACGTCGACCTCGTCGAGGGTCGCCCCTACCCGGACAGGTCTATGCAGCGCGTAATGCATAGCCTATGCTGCATCGATCCGAGTGAGCGAGCAAGGAGAAGTCGATGCACGAGATCCTCCCGGTGGCCCGGGTCGCCAACCTCCACTTCGTCACCCCCCGCCTCGCGATCGGCGGCGACCTGAGCAGCGAGCCGGAGCAGGCCCGCCGCCAGCTCGAGGAGCTGTGCCGCCTCGGGATCACGCATGTCGTCGACGCGCGCATCGAGTGGTCCGACGCCGAGCTGTGCGCGGCGCACGCGCCGCACCTGCGCTACCTGCACCACGGCATGGACGATGCCGGGCAGTCCGTGCCGGCCGAGTGGTTCGAGCGTGCAGTCAGCTGGGTCGAGGACGTCTGGGCGGAGCAGCCCGACGCCGTCGTCCTCACGCACTGCCACATGGGGATCAACCGCGGTCCATCGCTCGGCTTCGCCGTCCTGCTCGCGCTGGGCTGGGACCCGGCGGAGGCGATGGCCGCCCTGCGCGCCGCCCGCCCGCAGGCCAACGTCTGGTACGCCGCCGACGCGCTGCGCTGGCACCAGGCGCGGACGGGCGTCGACGCCGACACCGCGGCCCGGCAGCACGCGGCTCTCGCGGCGTGGCGCGAGGCGAACCCGCTCGACGTCGTCCGGTTGGTCCGCGAGCAGCGGACGGAGTGGTAGTGGCACCTATGCCTGAGCCGCGCACGGGACCGACGGGAGCAGCACCGCGGGCTGGTCTCCGGAGGCGCTCGCGATTTCGTACGACGACCGCCTGCTGGACTGGCGGCTCGGCGACGGGCACCCGACCAACCCGGTCCGGGCGAAGCTCGCGGTGGAGGCGCTGCAGGCGGCCGGCGTGCCGCTCGCCGTGCAGCCGATCAGCTGGCAGCTGACCGACGAGCTGGAGCAGGTGCACACGCCCGAGTACGTCCGGCGAACGCTGGACGGCTGGAACGCTGAGTGGCGCGGCTGCCGACCTGAGTTGGGAGCGGTCGCGGCGCAGATGTTCGCCGGCACGGTGCAGCTGGCGCACGCGGTCGACGCGGGACGGATCCGCGTCGGTTTCTCGCCCCAGGGCCAAGCACCACGCGATGGCGGATCGCGGCTCGGGCTTCTGCGTGTTCAACGACATGGCCTGGGCGGCGAAGCACTTCGCCGATCAGGGCAAGCGGATGCTCTACGTCGACCTCGACGCGCACCACGGGGACGGCGTCGAGGCCCTCACCCGGGACGAGCCGCTAGTCATGACGTGCTCGGTGCACGAGTCGACGATCTTCCCGGGCAGCGGGCACGCCCACGACGAGGCCCGACGGGTCTACAACTTCCCGCTGGCAGCCGGAGGTCCTGCTCATCCCGATAGGCGCGGACGGACACGGGACCGACCCGCTGTCGAGCCTGCGATACACCTACGACGGCTACACCCGGTCGGCGGAGGCGCTGGGTGCGCTCGCGGCCGAGCTGGGTGCGCCCGTGCTGCTGGGCGGCGCCGGCGGCTACCAGCCGGAGACGCACACCCCGCGCGTCTGGGCGACCTTCGTGACCGCGCTGTACCGGGAGGACGCGCGGCGACCTCGTCCGTCGACGCCAGGACCCGGAGCACCCGCCGTCCGGGAGACGATCTGAGCCGCCGCCCAGACCGCCTGGAGCACGTGGACCTCGTGAGTCACCCGGCGGCAGGCCCAGACGTGCCATGTCGCTCTCCGCAGCGCCGTGGACCGCCGCCACGGCGCTCACCGACGACCTGCAGCAGTTCCGGCCGCAGGTCCCCGAGCCACCGGGACGACGCTGCCGCCGACGTCTGTCCGGGACCCCACCGCACCCACGCAGCCGTCGTCCGACCCTCAAGCCAGTCGCTCCTGCAGCCCCGTCGCCCGCCGCACAGGCCGCTCGGTCGCCGCCACCACCGCCTGCTCCGACCCCACGACGTGCACCTGCCCCGTCGCGCGGGTGACCGCCGTGTAGAGCGTCTCCCGGGTCCCCAGCGGCGACGACGCCGGCGGCAGCAGCACCGTGACCTGCGCGAACTGCGAGCCCTGGCTGCGGTGCACCGTCATCGCGTGCAGCGGCCGGACGTCCGCCAGCCGCCCCAGCGGCACCTCGTACGGGGTCCCGCCGCGCGCGAAAGCCACGACCAGGTCGCCGTCACGGTCGAGCACGACCCCGGTGTCGCCGTTCCACAGCCGGTTGTCCGGGTCGTTGGCGGTGACGAGAAGCGGCAGCCCCGGGTAGCGGCCGTCGCGGCGGGGCGCGACCCCGAGCTCGTCGACCACCCAGCGCTGCACCTGGCTCGTCCAGTGCGACACCCCACGCGGCCCCCGGCGGTGGGCGCACAGCAGCCGGTGCGCGTCCAGGGCCTGCACCGCCGCCGGTGCGTCGCAGCGGCGTCCGGCGTCGACCAGCGCCGCGGCCTGCGCCAGCGCCCGCTCGCGCACGGTCTGCAGCAC